>JAJTCL010000351.1 GCA_021323255.1 Propionibacteriaceae bacterium
CATCCTGGCCGAGCTGTCCCGACCGACGAGTGTCGCGCTTGAAGTGGATGAGCTCGACCAGCAGAACCGGAGCGGCTGGAGCATCGTGATGCACGGACGTACCAGCGCAGTGAGCGAGCCGGAGGCGCTGGAGGATCTATGGGCCTCGGATTCACTGGTGCCGTGGGCGTCAGGGAACCGAACGTTGTTCATTCGCATCCGTCCGGAGCGTGTCTCAGGCCGGGTCGTGCGTCGGCCGACCTGACGCCCGAATGGGGCCCCGTCAATGCACGTTCGGCCTCGCGTGAGATATTCCGATCGTCGTAATCTGTCTAAGGTATGGCGGCTGAGCGCGGGCGATGGCGCGCCGGGACCTGCATTCGAAACGGCCCCGACGGTAATCAACGGCTGTCTGTTGAGTTGTTGATGAGCCAGCTTGTGGAGCAGGCGTCGTTGATCATGACAGCTCAGGAGCGGCTCCGCGCCTGTTGGCCGCCAACCGTTCAATCGTGCAAGAGCTGTCCCTGCCCGCGGTGTTGCACCGCATTGTCAGCACGGCGCGAGATGTCGCGGACGCTCGATGGGCGTCATCGGTGCCGATGGCTTGCTGGAACAGTTTTTGCATGTTGGTGTGGACGAGGAGACAGTCCAGGCAATTGGTGAGCTGCCCAAGGAACGCGGTGTGCTGGGAGCGCTGATCGAAGATCCCCAGCCCATCCGGTTGACTCGGATTGCCGACGATTCCCGGTCGTCGGGCTTCCCGGATGGCCATCCACCGATGACAACGTTCCTCGGCGTACCCATTCGTAGCCGCGACTCGGTATTCGGCAACTTGTATCTGACGGACCGCGTCGACGGAGGACTGTTCACCGCTGAGGATGAGGAGCTCGTCTTAGCGCTCGCCGCAACGGCGGGGATTGCGATCGAGAACGCGCGCCTCTATGAGGAGGCCCGGCGACGCCAGGAGTGGCTAACGGGCTTCAGGCGAGATTAGCCGCCAACTGCTCGAACACGAAGCTGAGCACTCCGAGACCCTGCGCCGCATCGCTACGAGTGTGAAGCGTCTGGCCTCAGGCGATGTGGTGACACTGGTGAGACCAGCCGTGGATGATTCGAGCCAGTTGGAGGTCGTGGTGGCGACCGGCGCCGCCGAACGGGAGCTGGTCGGACTTCGTTACCCGATCGAGGACAGCACGGCTTGGCAGGCGATGCAGCAGGGTCACGGTGTGCGGTTGGACTTACTGGATCGGCACCCCCGATATCTATCTGCACCTGCGGGCCTACGTTCCGGTGAGCCAGGCGATGGCTCTTCCACTGAGAAGGTGAAACCGGTCCTCGCGGTGCCATCGTGGCCGGCCGGATTGCGCCGCACTCACCGTTCACTGACGCCGACCTCGACATGGCTGAAACTTTCGCGGGTCAGGCTGCCATCGCCTTGTTCGCGCTGATCAACAGCGGCTCGGTGTCCTGGTTGATCACTGGCGCATTGCGGGCGACCTTGATGATCACGTCATCCAGCGGCTCTTCGCTACAGGACTCAGTTTGCAAAGCATCGCGGCAACCGTGAACGACGAGATCATCGAGCAACGTCTCACGCACACCGTCGACGAACTCGACGAGACGATCCCGCAGATCCGGTCCACGATCTTCGGGCTACGCGAGGATTCGTCCGGGTCGCTGCGTGGTGCCGTCCTCGCGGTGGTTGATCAGCTTGCGCGTGTGCTGCCGGTCCGTCCCGACACACAACTCGTGAGGCCGTTGGACACAGTCGTTGACCACGCCATTGTCGGGGATGTCGAGGCGGTGCTGCGGGAATCGTTGACCAACGTCGCCAAGCATGCTCAAGCGTCGAAGATCCGAGTCCGGATCCAAAGCCGACGGGCAGCAGTTGGCGATTACCGTCACCGACAATGGAATCGGATTGGGTCACAGCACCCGACGCAGCGGCTTGGCAAATTTGCACCGTCGTGCTGAGCGTTATGGTGGCGACTTCAGTGTCGGTAATGCTCCGGAGGGGGTCTGCGTCTGCAATGGTCGATCCCGCTTCAGGAGCGACGAGCCTCGAGCCGATCCGGGTCTTCATCCTTGATGATCATGAGTTGGTTCGGCGGGGCCTAGTCGATCTGCTCACAGCCACTGACGATCTCGTCATTGTCGGCGAGGCCGCGACCGCCGGTGAGGCGTTGCGTCGCATCCCGGCTGCCGCACCCGATGTCGCGCTGCTCGATGCCAGGTTGCCCGATGGCAGCGGCATCGACGTCTGTCGGGAGATCCGCTCGTCGCAGGAGAACATCCGGTGCTTGATTCTCACTTCCTACGATGACGATGAGGCGCTGTTTGCGGCGGTGATGGCTGGGGCCTCGGGATATCTGCTCAAGCAGATCGGTGGCAACAGCCTGGTGGAGGGCATCCGGCAGGTGGCAGCTGGGCGGTCGCTGCTGGATCCGGCGGTGACCGAAAAGTTGCTCAACCGGCTTCGCAACCCGGTTGAGGCCGATCCGTTAGCCAGCAGCCTCACTGCGCGGGAGCGTGAAATCCTCGATCTTATTGCTGACGGATGCACGAACCGGCAGATCGGTGAACGGCTCTTTCTGGCAGAGAAGACCGTGAAGAACTATGTATCAGGCCTGCTCACCAAGCTCGGCATGCAGCGGCGTACCCAGGCGGCGGTGTACGGAGCAACCCTGCGCCGGAGCGGCGGGAAATCTCCGGAAAGCAGCTAAGCGACGTATCCGATCGGCCCGACCGAGTGACCCTCTGCCCTCGCTGCTGAGCCAACCGCCTACCAAACTCCTTTATGTGTGACTCTGGAAGACCCGAGACGAACTGGCTGCTCTTTCCGATCGACAGGTGGCCGCTATCGATGCGTGGTGGCGTACCTGCAATTACCTCACAGTCGGGCACATCTACCTGAAAACACAACCCGCTCTTGGAACGGGCGCTCAGCGCTGAGAACATCAAACCGGTCGGAGGAGCTGTTCGATTCCGATCGCGTACCAGGGGACCTCGTCCGAAAAGCGAACCCGCCGGCGGAATTGCAGATGAGTTGCATCGCCGCAAGCCAACGGTCGGCTTATCAGCCGGCCGCTCGATCTGCCTAACTTCGGTGACTTCGCCGTGAATCGGTCGACGTGATCTTCGCGTTTCACGGATTCCCTGGCGCGATTCATCAAGTCGTGCATGGTCGTCCGGATGCGGATCACCTTCATGTCCGCGGCTTCATTGAGCAGGGGACGACCACTACTGTCGGCGGCGGCGGAAAACTGGACAGTAACGGCGCTCGAAAAGTGAACACTCTCGACGATTGGAGTGTGATCACTGTGGAGGATTGGGCGTTGATCAGGAGGCTGTCGGCGGAGGGTGTGCCGAAGGCCAGCATGCCGAGGTATGTACGGGGACCGTCACCGACGTCGTTCACGCCGTTCGAGTTTCGGGTGCGGGCGTTGCTGGCCGAGACGCCGGACATGCCGGCAACGGTGCTGGCCGAGCGGGTCGGGTGGACCGGGTCGATCCGGTGGTTCCGCGACAACGTCAACCGGGTCCGGGCCGAGCATCGTCCGATCGACCCGGCGGACCGGTTGTCGTGGTCAGCTGGGGACGTCGCGCAATGCGATCTGTGGTTCCCGCCGCGCAAGATCTTGCTCGAGGACGGTTCGCGGACGATGCTGCCGGTGCTGGTGATGACGGCCGCGCACTCCCGGTTCATGCTCGGCCGGATGATCCCGACCCGCAAGACCCCGGATCTTCTGCTGGGGTCTTGGGAGTTGCTGACCCAACTGGGCCGGGTTCCGCGCCGGTTGATCTGGGACAACGAGCCCGGCATCGGTCGTGGCAGGCCGACCGAACCGGTGGCTGTGTTCGCCGGGACGTTGGCGACCAAGATCGTGCTGCTGCCGCCGAAGGATCCAGAGTCCAAGGGGATGGTCGAGCGAGGCAACGGGTTCTTCGAGACCTCGTTCATGCCCGGGCGGCACTTCGAGTCACCGGCCGACTTCAACGCCCAGTTCAGCGACTGGCTGACGACGGCGAACACCCGGCTCGTTCGCACCCTCAAGGCCCGCCCGGTCGACTTGGTGGAGGTCGACAGGGCAGCGATGTTGCCGTTACCGCCGGCGGTGCTGCATCTAGGCTGGCGCAATCATGTCCGGCTGGGCCGGGACTATTACGTGCGTATCGATACCAGCGACTACTCCGTCGACCCTCGGGCTATCGGCGCCCGGGTGGACGTGACCGCCGACCTGGACGCGGTGCGAGTCCGACATGGTGGGCGGCTGGTCGCTGAGCACCCGCGCCGATGGGCGCGTGGGATGACGGTGACCGACCCTGCCCATGTCAGCGCCGCGGCCGCGCTGCGCCACGCCTACCAGCACCCGATCACCCGGCCCGGGGCGGCGGGCCTGGTCCGCGACCTGGCCGACTACCACAAGGCGTTCGGTATCGACGCCCAGCAGATGAGGTCGCGATGAGCCCGAAGACGGTCACCACCGAGACGCTGAAGCAGATCACCCACCTGGCTGCCGCCTTGAAGGCGCCCCGGGTCACCGAAGCCGCGGCCAGGTTGGCCGAACATGCTCGTGACGCCGGCTGGACCCATGAGGACTACTTGGCCGCCGTTCTGGAACGCGAGGTCGCCGCCCGCAACGCCTCCGGCGCCCAGCTACGGATCCGCGCCGCGGGCATGCCCGCGGTCAAGACGATCGAAGACTTCGACTTCGACCACCAACCCGCCGCCCGGACCCCGCTGCAGGCCCTGGCCTCCGGGGCCTACCTGACCGAGCACCGCAACGTCGTACTCCTTGGACCACCCGGGACCGGCAAGACCCACCTGGCCGCCGCCTTAGGTATCGCCGCCTGCCGTCAAGGACATCGAGTCCTGTTCGCCACCGCCACCGACTGGATCGCG
>JAJTCL010000043.1 GCA_021323255.1 Propionibacteriaceae bacterium
GTCCACAACCGACGGCTTGGCGGCAATGACGTCCACCCGCAGGCCATGCTCCTCGCAGGTGCGGGCCGTCGCCGGCCCAATGACGGCAATGATCGTTGAGGCATGTGGCTTGCCCGCGATGCCGACCAGGTTGCGCACTGTCGATGAGGAGGTGAACACAACGGCGTCGAACTTTCCGGCCTTGATCGCCTCACGCACCGGTGCCGGCGGCGGGGTGGCCCGGACGGTGCGGTAGGCGGTGACGTCCTCCACCTCCCAGCCCAAGTCCTTCAAGCCTTCCGCCAACGTCTCCGTGGCGATGTCTGCACGGGGCAGAAACACTCTGTTGATCGGATCCAGCACGTCGTCGTACGGCGGGAACTCAGCTGCCAGGCCGGAGGCGGACTGTTCGCCCTGTGGCACCAGATCGGGCTCGATTCCCCAAGCCTGCAAGGAATTCGCCGTGACCTCACCAACTGCCGCGACCTTCAGACCGGAAAAGGCGCGAGCGTCCAACCCGTACTCTTCGAACTTCTCGCGTACCGCCCGGACCGCATTGACCGAGGTGAACGCCACCCACTCGTAGCGACCTTCGACCAACCCTCGGATCGCCTTGTCCATCTGCAGCGGGCTGCGCGGCGGCTCGACGGAGATCGTGGGCACCTCTTCACTGTGAGCGCCATAGGTGCGTAGCCGCGCCACCATCGGCGCTGCCTGGTCCTTGGTACGCGGAACCAGAACTCGCCAGCCGAAGAGAGGCTTGGTCTCATACCAACTCAGCTCGTGACGTTGCTCCGCGGCGGCGCCGATGATGACGTGCACCGGATCGGAAGCCGGCGCCTTGACCGACCGCACGGCAGCCACCAGCCCATCTACGCTGGTCGTGAGAGTGATCTGTTCGGTGCTGCCTCCGTGCAGGGTGACGACCACATGATCATCTCCCGGTCGCCCAGCAGTCTTCGCCGCCTCCACCAAGCCGCTGATCATCGAGACCACGGTGCTCACCACAATCGTCGCTGCGGAGCCCCACTGAGTCGTTCCGTTCTTGCTGAATTTGCCATCGGTGACAGAGGCGAACTGCACTCCTCCAGCATGGATCAGATCGATGCCGGCGTACTCAGGGACTGCGGTGAGGCTGGATACTCCAGGCACCACCTCGAAATCGATGCCACCCCGTACGCATGCTGCGGCCTCGTCGGCGACAGCGTTGTCCAAGAACGGATCGCCACTGACGAGCCGCACCACCCGGGCACCGGTCGAGGCCTGCTTGAGCACGATCTTGGCGCGCGCGGAAGGGCTCAATGGCTTGCGAGCTTCGGTCAGACCGAGGGTGAGGACTTCGGCACCGTCGGCCAGCGTGATGGCTGGATGAGCCAGGATCTCTTGCTGCCGATCATTGTCCAAGATCACCGAACCGGCATCGGCGAGAGCCGCAATGGCGCCCAGCGTCAGCAGGTCCGGGTCGCCAGGTCCGGTGCCGACAAAGATCACCCGACCTTTGGCGATCGGCACGGTTGGAGGGGCAGAGGTGGAGGTCCGGGGCCTACGAGCCGAGGATGTGCTCACTGACTTCTCGCGTTCTGTTGTTCAGCTCAGCCGCCTCTCGGCGGTCAGAGCATGAGGTTGCTCAAACGTGCTGCTCCCGCAACTGCGCCAGCACGTCACCAGCCTGGGCGACCCCGAACTGCTCCGGATCAGTGGATGATCCGCGCGCCTCCAGCCGTAGGACTGAGCCTGCTTTGGTGGGTTCTGACAAGTTGCTCAGTAACGTTCTCCCAATTACCGCCGTCAGAGTCAAATCGAGACTTGTACCACGGAGTGCTGTCACCACTGCATGGGCCCCCACAGGGGCAGTGCAGCCAGCTTCCAGTGCAGCAAGAAAACCCCGCTCTACAAGGGATTCTGCTCGCGCAACTGGGTTGTCGAGAAGTGCCAAGCGGTCCCGTATCTCAATGCTGAGAGAACGATGAATTTCTAGCGCGAGGGCTCCTTGTCCAGGTGCTGGAAGCATCACCTGATGATCAAGAATCTGTGCTGGGAGTTGTTTGACGACGATCCCTTCTGGGGCCGTATCTATCGCCGGCAGTAGGCCGAGCCGGCGCAACCCAGCAGCGGCCAAGATCACCGCATCGACTTTTGCCTCTCGTACCCGCTCGATTCGGGTCTCGACATTCCCTCGAATCGGTACTACCTCCAGCTGGAGGCCCCGCTCCGCCGCCCAATCGATCATCTGCATCGCGCGGCGCGGAGCGCCGGTGCCGATCCGGGCTCCGTCGAACAGATCATCGAGTTGGCGGCCCACCAGGACATCCCGAGTGTCCTCACGCACCGGAATGGCGATGATCTCCAGATCCTCTGCTGCCGTGGTCGGAAGATCCTTCAAGGAGTGCACCGCGAGATCGATCTCATCTCGACGGAGCGCATCGCGTACCGCGCTCACGAAGACCCCGGTGCCGCCGATCTCGGTGAGTTGGCGCTGATCAAGATCACCGGCTGTGGTAATGCCGACAAAACTCACCTCGATGCCGCCGGCGGCCAGTGCGGTGGCTACCTCGTTCGCCTGCGCGCGGGCCAGCGCCGACGTACGAGCGCCCAGCCGGATCGGCCGAGTCGGGGATGCTCCAGACATCAGGTCCAACAAAGCATCAGGGGCCCACCTCTGGTGACATCACCGCGGCGACGGCCTGGGGGTCGAGCGCGAAGAGCTCACGTAGCGCGGCGGCGTAGTCGACGGCGTCAGGCTCGGATGAGAGCTCCTGTACTCGTACGGTCGGCGCATGCAGCAGCTTTTCGACGATACGTCGCATGCTTCGCTGGATCTGATCGCGTTCATGATCATCAAGATCGGGCAGCCGGGCGTCCAACCGGCGCAATTCAGCTGCCACTACTTCCGAGGCCATTGAACGCAGCGCGACGACCGTTGGGGCGACCTGGGCGGCTCGGCGCAAGCCAAGGAAGTCGGCCACCTCTTCTCGAACGAGGGAGCGGGCATCCTCGATTTCCTGGGCGCTGGCTGCGTCTGGTTGTTCGCTAACCAACCGATCCAGGTTGACCAGGCAGATGCCTTGCTCAACGACCTGTGGTGCCACATCGGCTGGAAGGGCGAGATCGACGACTCCCCGCACTGGGGTACCCGCCAGGTCGTCGGCGCTGATGGTGAGCGTCCGAGCTCCGGTGCAGGTCACCAGAACATCGGTCTCCGCTAGCGCCTGGGCGAGATCTGCGAGCTCGACGGCCTTCCCGCCGACCGCTTCGGCCAACCGCTCGGCGCGCGCCAGCGTGCGATTGGCGCATATAACCGATGCGCCGTCAGCCGCTGCGGTTCGGGCTGCTAACCCGGCCATCGCGCCGGCCCCGACGACGAGTACGCGCTGCCCATCGAGCCCACCCAGCTGGTCGGTCAGCAGCCCGTACGCGGCGCTCACCAGCGAACGACCGGCCGATCCGACCCCGGTCTCGCTGTGGACCCGCTTCCCGACCCGGATCGCCTGTTGGAACAAGGAATTGAGAATCGGGCCAACGGTCTCGTGGGACTGGCCGAGGGTCAGAGCACTCTTGACCTGCCCGAGAATCTGGCTTTCGCCGATCACCAGCGAATCAAGGCCGGAAGCCACCGAGAACGCGTGGGCGACTGCACCCTCGTCGAAGAACACCGCACACAACGCCCGCAGCTCGCTACCACGGAGGCCGGCAACATCGGCGAGGGCCTGTGTCGCCTCGTCCAAGGCGCCGTGAAACCGCGACACAGACGCATAGACCTCGGTCCGGTTGCAGGTGGACAAGACCATCGCCTCGTCGATGTGCTCGGATTCCATGAGCTGTTCGGCGAGCTTCGCAGAAGCGGGCGAATCCAGGGCCAGCTGACCCAGATGTGAGACCGAAGTCGACTTGTGCGAGACGCTCACCACCAGGATGCTCATGAACTCGTGCCTCTGCTCTCAGCCAGGACCTGGCTGCTGTCGTCGGTCTTGCGTTGCTCGTGATAGGCCAGAATCTGCAACTCTTGGCCGAGGTCGACTTTACGGACATTGACCCCATCTGGCACCACGAGCACTGTGGGTGCGAAGTTGAGGATGCTTGTGACCCCGAGATACACCAGTCGGTCGGCAACAGCCTGGGCGGCCTCAGCCGGAGTCGCGATCACCGCGATCACGGCACCCGTTCGGGCGACGACGTCCTCGAGTTCGCTGAGGTCGGAGATGGCGAGGCCATGAATCCGCTTGCCCACCAACTCCGGTGAGGTGTCGATCAAGCCGACGACACGAAACCCATGCGAGTAGAAACCGGAGTAGTTGGCCAAAGCCGTGCCGAGGTTGCCCAGGCCCACGATGATCACAGGCCAGTCGTGAGCAGAGCCCACAGCCCGGCCGATCTGGAGCCGGAGGTACTGCACGTCATAGCCGACCCCCCGAGTGCCGTAGGAGCCCAGATACGAGAGGTCCTTGCGAAGCTGGGCTGAATTCACGCCCGCAGCCTCGGCGAGCGCACCGCTGCTGATGGTGTCGATCCGCTGCTCACCGAGCTGGTTGAGGGCTCGAAGGTAAACAGGCAGCCGAGCAACGGTAGCGTCCGGAATTCCCTTGAGGGTGGCGACCGTTCGCCAATGCTGACCTGCCGCCGTACGCGACGGCGGGTCAGTTGGGAAGGTATGCGACACACCACTCCTGAATCGGCGCTCAGATCCAAACAGCGCCACTCTAGGACGTTTGTGAATGACTGCACAATCTGTTGAGAGCTGCTCGCGCACGCGCGCTGGGACCCGCCTACTTCGTCGTCGCTCACAGACGAAAAACGTGTCTGCTCACTCCTTCTCAGTACGGCGGGCGCGCGATTCCCGACGCCCGCAGCTGATCGAATTAGCTGCGGCCTCGCTGTCGGAAACGCACGTCCACGTTCGTTCCGGTCACGACGCACGCGATGCAACGCATGTAGTGCGCCAGCAACGCGTGTAGAGCTCGGTCCGAGCAGGGCTCTCAGCGCGACGAGTCAAGTGCTGCAAGATAGGCGCGGCCCCGTGGCGAGAGCCGGTAGCCGCGCTGCAGCGACTCGGTCAGCCCGAGCGCCTTCAGCCGGCGCACCCGAAGCTTGTACGCCTGACGCTCTTGGCCGACCTCCGCCGCGAGATCGGTCGACACCACTCCTGGCAGCCTTTGAATCTGCCGCAGCGTGCTGTAGGTCCAGGGCTGCTGGGCTGCGCGATCCATCCGGTCCAGCCGCACCCTCAACGCCAAGACATCTGCAGGAGTCAGGTCATCGGAGCGACGCAGGGCAACCCGCGGGTCAGGTCCGGCCAAGGTGATGCCGATCCGGTAGAGATCCCCACTGCCCTTGGCGCTGGTCCACTTGACCAGGGCGGTGACCGAGTCGAAGCCGGCGTCAGCGGCGTTTTGGTCAGTCAGCTGGTCCTCGTCGGCTGCAGCGATGGAGGTGACCTCGACGACTCCGGCGGGTGTGGTGAACCTCGAACCGACCTTGGGTCGTACCACCTCCCAGCGTCGATACGTGCAGCTCACCGTGCCCTCAGTCAGACCACGCAGCGTGGCAGCAGTGAACAACATCGGGCTTTAGCGAGACCGCAGCAAAGCAGCCTTGAGCCGTACCGGATCCACCCGCCAGAAGTCGTGCTGCACGCCGTCGACGAACGTCACAGGCACCTGCTCGGTGTAGCGCCGCTGCAGGTCCGGGTCGCTGTCGATATCGAGCACGGCGTACGCCTCGCCGGTTTCGGCACAAACAGCAGCCACCTGCGCGATCGCCTCGTCACACAGATGGCAGCCCTGTCGGGTCAGTACGACGACGCGCTCTGCGCGCCCGGCGAATGTCGTCATCGACGCCATCCCTCCGACTCAAGTCCTGTCACTGACCGCCCTCCAAGCTGTGCCGCAGTACGCCCTTCCTGACCTTGCCGGTTATCCCCCGGGGAAGCTCTTCGACCAGCTGAATCAGGCTCGGACGCTTGAACTTCGCGAGCCTGCCGGCGCAGTAGTCGTTGACTGCCTCCACACTCAGGCCTGGTCCGGTGACAAATGCCACCACCTGCTCTCCGGTACGCCGGTGAGCCCGGCCGACTACGGCCACCGACTCCACCCCTGGCAGTTCGGCGATCGCTTCCTCGACCTCGGCCGGGTAAACGTTGAAGCCGTTGACGATGATCAACTCGCGGGCCCGGTCGACCAGGAACAACTCACCGTCGAGCAGGTAGCCGACGTCTCCAGTCGGGAACCAGCCGAACTCACCTGGACCCCCTCGACCATCGGGCCAATAGCCGGAGAACAAGTTGTCACCGCGGATCCAGATCTCGCCGGGTTCAGTCGGCTCGGTGCCGTGACCGATCCTGACCTCGACGCCGGGCAGCGGGCGTCCGACGTGACCATGCCCGAGAAGTTCTCCTCCGAAGGTGGCAGAAACGCCCGGCGCCGCCTCGGTCAGTCCGTAGCCCTGATCAACTCTCAGACCAGTACGCGCGGTGAACTGTTCTTGAAGATCAACGGGCAGCGGCGCAGCACCGGACAACACGGTGCTGACCGACCCGAGGCTGGCAACGGCATCCTCGTCATCCAAGATCCGGGCGAGCACCGCAGGCGCCACCGGCATATTGGTGACCGACTCACCGGCCAGCACCTCGGCGAGGCCCGGGTAACCATCCATGATCACCAATCTGGCACCTGCCATCGCCCAGCTCCCGAGCACCGCGTTGAGGCCGAACACATGGAACAGCGGCAGCATGGCCAGTACCACGGATTCGCGGTTGAGAATCTCGAAGGACGCAACGCTGTCCAGGTGATTCAGCAGCGCCCGGTGGCTGAGCATCGCGGCCTTCGGCTCCCCTGAGGTCCCAGCTGTATAGAGCAGGACAGCCAGCGCTTCTGGATCCTGCGGCGAACTCACCGGCTCGGCCGCCGCGTGGGACAACTCATCAAGCCCTTGAGGAGTGAGTTCGATCTGATGCACACCCTCCAGGGGTCCTGCAGCTGTGAACAGGACTCGTGCGCCACAGTCGTTGATCATGGCGCGCAGCTCATTGGCTGTGGACTGGGGATTGATCGGGACGGCGACGTAGCCGGCGCGCAAGGTGGCGAAGTAGGCGACGACGAATTCAATGCTGTTCGGACCCACGATGGCGATTCGATGCCCAGCCACCAGTCCGTGCGCGGACAATCCGGCAGCGACAGCCTCGATCCGGCGGTCTAGCTCGGCCCAGCTCATGGTGCGGCGCATCGGCATGGGCTGAACGAGGGCTAACGCCCCGGGCTGGGTCTCCACCTGCCGAGTCACAAGATCGGCAAGGTTGGTTTCCCGCCGCCCGGCGCCAAGCAGCTGGACGGCTGTGTCTTGGTCGTTCACCCAGCTGAGTCTGGCACGGGGAATAGCGGAGGAAGACATTATGGTGATGACGTGATCGGACCGGACAGCGCGAAGGGCAGGTCGGAGGGTACGCCCCCCGCGCCACTCGGCCATGTCGAGTCCCTGCCGGGCAGTGACGCATCGGCAATCCCGGTTGACCACGACGATCCTCATGCGGCATCCGGGCCCTTGCAGGAAGCCCAGGATGATCTCAGCACCAGCGTTGATCACCCGGTTCCACTGATCCATGAGGATCCAACCGCAGCGGCATTCTTCGACCTCGACAATACGGTGGTTCAGGGCGCCTCGCTATTCCAACTCGCCAAGGGCCTGTATCGGCGCGGCTTCTTCCCAACCCGAGTAATCGTGAAGGGCCTGTGGCTGCAGGCCTACTTCCGCTGGGTGGGACGA
The DNA here is from genome assembly GCA_021323255.1 of Propionibacteriaceae bacterium. Taxonomy (GTDB): domain Bacteria; phylum Actinomycetota; class Actinomycetes; order Propionibacteriales; family Propionibacteriaceae; genus Microlunatus. The sequence continues at coordinate 7,735 of JAJTCL010000043.1, forward strand.
GAGAAGGCTGGCCACATTCAGGATGTCCGCAGCGTGACCTTGGGCTTCATTGAAGGGCACACGGTCACCGAAGTGACCGAGATAGCTAACGAGGTCTACGAGGAGTCGCTCGCTGGACGCATCTGGCCAGGTACTCGGGCGCTTGCTCAGCTGCATCTCGACGTTGGGCAGCAGGTCTGGCTGGTGACTGCGGCACCGGTGGAGGTGGCCGGCATCATCGCCGCCCGGCTGGGACTGACCGGCGCCTTGGGTACCACCGCCGAGCACATCGACGGTGTCTACACTGGGCGGCTTCGAGGCAAACTGCTCCACGGTCCGGCCAAGGCCGAGGCAGTACGAGCGCTGGCGCAGGAGCACGGACTCGATCTTGCCCACTGCTTCGCCTACTCAGATTCCTACAACGACCTTCCGATGCTGTCACTCGTCGGGCACCCCTGCGCGATCAACCCCGACGGCAGGCTGCTGGCGCACGCCGAGGAACTGGACTGGCAGATTCAGGACTATCGGAGCGGTCGCAGGGCGGCGCGTCTCGGGCTGTTCGGCGCGGGGGCGGCCGGTGCGACCGCGGGTGCGGTGGCGACGGGATTCGCCGTCAGGCGCGCCCTCAGGGGGTAAACCGTGCGGATTAGCTTTTGCGGCTCATCACATAGAGCACCAAAGTTGCCGTAGCGAGGTAGGCCACATAACCGAAGAACCCGAGTACGGCCAAGCCCTCAGCGCGACCGCTCCGGTTCGCCAACAGGCCCATCAGAATGACAGCCGCTGCAAGCAGGGCCAAGGCGGCGGCGCCGACGTACACGAAGCCCCTGAGCTGGTCAAGATCAATCCGCCGCACCTGGCCGGCGCTGGCGCTGGCCTCACTCGGCTCGTCGGCGGGGCGGACCGGACGGCGCAGTCTGACGACAACCACGGTGAAGCAGGCGAAGGCCAGCAAGATCACCGCCAGCGCCCAGAACACGTGGCACAGATTAGTTAAGCCCTGGAAGGGAACTTAGAAGAAAGCACTCCGCCGTTGCATGAGGAGTGCGTACAAGGTCTGCTGAATCGTCTCGCGGACCTGGTCGGTGATGTTGAACACGATCATGGGATCGTCGGCCGCGCCGGAGCCGAGTTCGTCGGTGGCGATCGCCTCGCCGAACTCGATGATCCACTTGCTCGGCAGCGGGATCATGCCGAGCGGGCCCAACCACGGGAACAGCGGCGTAATCGGGAAATACGGTAGGCCCAGCATCCGGGCAAGGGCCGGGGCCCTGGCGATCAGCGGGTAGATCTCCTCTGAACCGACAATCGCAACGGGGATGATCGGCACCTGAGCCCGCAGCGCAGCCGAGACGAACCCGCCGCGGCCGAAGCGCTGCAGCTTGTAGCGGTCGGCATACGGCTTGCCCAGGCCTTTGAAACCTTCCGGGAAGACTGCCACCAGCTGATTGGATGCCAGCAGGCGTTCCGCATCTTCCTGGCAGGCCAAGGTGGTGCCCGTCTTGCGAGCAAGATCTCCAGAAAACGGCGTCTTGAAGATCAAGTCCGCTCCGAGCATCCGGACATGACGGCCGACCTCGTCATAGACCACCGTGTGCAAGATCATCCCGTCCATCGGCAACGTGCCGGCGTGGTTCGAGACCAGCAGCGCCGAACCGTCGGTGGGCAGGTTCTCCGCACCACGAACCTCCACGCGGAACCAGGAGTCGGCGAGCCGACGCAGCAGCGGCAGGTAGATCTTGCTGGTGAACTCGGCGTCGAATCCGAACTCATCGACTGCATAGTCGCCACGAAGTCGCTCCCGCAGGAAGGCAACAGTCTGCTCCAGTGCCTGATCCCAGTCGACACCCAGCGTTTCTGCCAGCGAGGCCGAAGCGTGCAGTGGGTCCGCCGCGAGTCTTCCTAGCTGGGTGATCGGCACTGACGCCAGGCTGCCTAGCGACCGGGAGGCCAATCGGGTCAGCTGGCTCAGCAGAGCGCCGAGCCTCGGCGTCGGAGGAACCTCCTCGGAGCCGAGACCCGAGCCACCGGAAGTTGAAGGCTGTTCGGACTCGGCTTCAGCTCCAGCTCGGCCGGCACGCCCACGCGTGCCGCGACTGCCAAAGGGGATGATCTCCGCCTCACCCATTTCGCACCGCCCCAGTTCGGAGCACCCGGCGCGCTGCGTCGAGCGTGCTGTCGACCCGCTCGGGGCTCAGCATCCCCAGCTTGCTCACCGCGACGAAGTCCTCCAGTGCCGCCAAGCTGGTGAACCGTGGTACGAATCCCGTCTGAGACGTGAAACGCGACGTATCCATGGCACGACCGTATGTCAGCGCGTCAATCTGGTCGGCCGAGAAATCCACCAGCCGCGCCTGGCGCACCAGCGTGGCGACCAACGGAGCGGTGGCCCTTGGAACGCCGATGCTGGGCCGGCCCATCTTGCGGAGCGCTTGGGAGAGAGTGACGACATCGGGCGCCGCAACGTTGAAGGTTCCGGCCACATCATCGCTCGTCACCAACCGCAAGGCAGCGATGGCGTCGCTCGGGTGCAGAAACTGCAGCCGCGCATCAAAACCCATGGCTCGCGGCACCACTGGGAGCGAGAGGTAGCGCGTGACGTGGCTGTCGACGGTCGCGCCCATCAGGTTCGCCAGCCGCAGGGTCGTGACGACGACATCGGGCCGACGCCGGGCGAGCCCACGAACATAGCCCTCGATCTCGACTGCATCTTTGCCGAAACCCGTACGCGGCTGGGCGCGCGGCGACATGTCTTCGGTGAACTTGGCCGGATCTCGCGGGGACGCCCCGTAAACCGATATCGAACTTTGCACGACCAGTTTCTGGACGGTCTCAGCCCGCTGGCATGCGGCGAGCAGCTGCATCGTGCCGATGACGTTGATCTCCTTCATGGAGGAGCGTCCACCGGCACTTCCCGGCGTTGCCACCACCGCAAGATGAACGACAGCGTCGACCCCACGCGCTGCGATCACCTTTGCGATCACGGGATTGCGGATGTCGGCGCGTACGAATTCGGCCTTGCCGAGGTCGTGACGTGGCGCGACTACGTCGAGCCCGACGACTTCCAAGCACTCGTCGACAGCCAGCAGGCGAGCGAACCGGGCACCCAGGTCACGCGAGACTCCGGTGACGAGGACGACCTTTTCCGTGGCCATCAAGGTCCAGCCGCGAAGCTACTTGCCCGCGCGACGGCGCTGGATCCGTGTGCGCTTCAGCAGTTTGCGATGCTTCTTCTTCGCCATCCGCTTGCGACGCTTCTTGATGACCGAACCCACTGTGTAACCCCTCGTTCCCGAGACGTCACTCCGGTCCCGGGCTTGATCACTGCCGGCGCCTGTCGCCGGACAACTCCCGAATGCTACCGGGCGTCACTGAGAGATGCGAGTCAGAGGCGTTTTGTGCCTGAGCTTGGTCAAGGGCACGCCGCGCAGTTCGACAAGCGCCGTCCTGAGCTCGTCGAAGGGCTTGCCCCGCATAAGACCCGGCGGGCGTCGGTACGCTCGGCCCGCATAACACCTCCAAGCGGCTCACGACGAGACTGGTCTCGTGAGCAGCTACCTCGACGACTTCTCGCCTGGCAGCGGTCTCCGCAGCCGGCCCCGGGCCTGGCTGGCGAGCGACGCTCCGACGCTCAGCCTGAACGGTGACTGGAAATTTCGCTGGTCACCGATCGCTTACGGCCTTGACGATGCAGCCGCCGATCCGAATTTCGACGACGCGGCGTGGGACACCATCCCGGTGCCGTCTCATTGGGTGCTGCCCGGCACCTCGGCGAAGGCGCAGCAGGGCAGGTATGGCCTGCCGATCTACACCAATGTGCAGTATCCGTTCCCGATCGATCCGCCGCATATCCCTGACGAGAACCCCACTGGTGACCATCGCCGGACCTTCGAGCTGCCGGACTGGTCCTCGGAACGGATGCTGCTTCGTTTCTCAGGTGTGGAGTCGATCTATCGCGTCTGGCTGAACGGCATCGAGGTCGGGATAGGCAAGGGCAGCCGGCTAGTGCAGGAATTCGACATCACTGATGTAGTACAGCCGGGCCGGAACGTGATCTTGGTGCGGGTGCACCAGTGGTCCTCGATGAGCTATGTAGAAGACCAAGATCAATGGTGGCTGCCGGGCATCTTCCGCGATGTCACCGTGCTGAGCCGCCCACTGGGTGCAGTGGATGACGTCTGGCTGCGTACCGAGTATGCGCCGGACGGTACGGGATCAATCGATCCGGAGCTCATCGCATCGGAGCGGGCGTTTCCACTCGTGCTCGAGATTCCTGAGCTCGGCGTCGAGCAGCGCTTCACTGCGCGCAGCGAGATCAGGGCCTTCTCGGTCGGAAAAGTCGAGCCGTGGAGTGCGGAAGTGCCGAGGCTTTACCAAGCACGCGTCAGCTCGCCGGGAGAGACGCTCACGCTCCGGCTAGGTTTTCGGCGGGTCGAGATCAAGGGTGACATCTTCAGCGTCAACGGGACGCAGCTGATCTTCCGTGGTGTGAACCGCCATGAAATCCACCCGGTCCAGGGCCGGATGTTCGACGAGCCGTATGCGCGA
>JAJTCL010000044.1 GCA_021323255.1 Propionibacteriaceae bacterium
AGAGGCTGTTGTGGAATGAGCCTTGTTGCCGCTTGAACCTGACCACCTGACAGCCGCGCCTTGCATGGGTTGGGGATTCAGCAGCCCGCTGACGGCCTGGGTTAGCCAGCGGCGGGGGTCATCCGGTAGATCTTCAATAGGTTGAACGCCGCGGCGGCCAGATTAACCTCGGCGGTTGCGGCCTGCAGGCCGCGTCGGCTGAGGCCACTGATGATCTTCTTCAAATTCCCGATCCCAGGTTCCACGGTGGCGCCGCGCCGTTTATAGGTCGCCGCTCCCTCGGGTGTTCGCAAGCGGTGCCGCATCGCCTCCCGTGGTGTGGCCCCCGTCGACGGCGGACCCTCGGTCGGCTCATGAACGGCAGCCCGATGCTGATGACGTCCGCTAGCCAAGGCGATTAGCCGGTCCGGCCCGAGAGCAGCCAAATTAGTGTCGCTGGCATAGCCGGCATCGGCGAGCAACAGCCCTACCACGGCGTTGTCGCGGCCCGCCGCCTGGAACAGCTCGGCCGCCTCCTGCACCGCAGCCATCATCGGAATGAATTCCTCACGGTCGTTGGTGTGCTGGCTGACCCGGGTCGCGACAATCAGCTGATCACCAGTGACACCGACCTGCACGTTGTAGCCCTGCAGCCAACCCTTCCGGGTCCGCATCACCCGCGACTGCGGATCGGTCACATTCACCCGCAACGGCGGTTTCGCCGGCTGCTGCTCAGGAACGGCGGTGCGGGCTTGCTGTCGCTGCGTCGCCCGCCGCACCATTTCCCGGGCGCGCAGCACCGGGCCATACTGCTCCACCGGGACCGGTGGCCGACCGATCGGCTGGGCCTGCCCGCGCGCCTGCGCGGCCGCTCGGCACGCCCGGTCGGCATCAATCTTGGCCTGCTGGTCGGCCTCGGCCTTCGCCAGCCGCAACCGGGCCATCGCCACCTCATCCACCCGCCGGGACGGGCCGGGACCGGTTTTTTCACCCTCAGCGATCCGCCGCATCAGCTCCTTGCCGGCGGCCGCGTCTTCCGCCCCAGCCTGCTCCGCAGCCCGCTTCCGCTCCTCCAACTCCTGCAACGCCGCCCGAATCCTGGCCGGCCGCGTCCTCGGATCGGCCAACTCCGGCGGCAACTCATCACCCCGCGCATCCCCAAACTCCGCATCCTCAGCGGCATCGATCGCCGCAGCCTCTGCCACCATCCGCCGCGCCTGCTCCCGCAGCCACGCCTCATCCCGATTCGCATCAATCGAAGCATTCGCGGCCGCCTTGAACCCATCCACCGCGACCGTGCCGAACCGGCCCAACCCCGCCTGCGCCGCCAACACCAACACCTGTGTAAACAGCTTGACGAAGGCTCCCTCATGCGCCGCCCGGAACCGAGAAATCGTGGAATGCTCCGGCGCATCCTGAGCACAAATCACCCGGAACGCCACATCCACCTCACACAACCGCTCAATCTGCCGCGCCGACCGCACCCCGCTGGCATAGCCATACACCAACAACATCAACAACATGTCCGGATCAAACCCGGCCCGACCCACACCACCCAACACCGACCGCTCATGAAACCCCGAGGTGTCCAACTGGTCGACCGTCTCGATCACAAACCACACCAGATGCGACTCCGGCAACCACTCCCGCATATCCGGCGGCAACAAAAACTGCTGATCCCGATCCACCGGCCGATACCCCAACGCCATGATCAAATTCTCCCGGGACACCAGAGCCCGGCGCCGACACGACACAGGCATTTTGCAACAGCCTCTGCAGATGAGGCGGCGTCCAAGTAAGTGGCGCGGAGTTGAGTGGGCCTGATCGCCGTCACCTTCGTCGGCGAGGGCGGGTTGATGATCTGGCTGCTCGTGTTCGCCGCGCGCCGGCCGCACAACGAAGGCGTCGTCTCGGATGATCACCACGACCGCGTGTCAGCGATTCAACGATCTGTAGTAACGGGCCAGAAAGTCGATCTTGAAGTCGACGAAAGTGCCCTCTTCGATGCTGGTGCGGATATCGTCCACCAGGCGTACGATGAACCGCTCGTTGTGGATGGTGCACAACGTTGAGGCGAGCATCTCCTTGGCCTTGAACAGATGATGCAGGTACGCCTGGGTGTATTGCGTACAGGTGTAGCAGTCGCATTCTTCGTCAATCGGCGAGAAGGTCCGCCTGGAGGCTGCCGTGTTGACATTGAACCGTCCTCGGACGGTGTAGACCGCGGCATTGCGAGCGACGCGCGAGGGTGCGACGCAGTCGAAGGTATCGGCACCGTTCTCGATCGCGGTGAAGATGTCGTTTGGCTCGGAGATGCCCAGCAGATGACGAGGCTTGTTTTCGGGCAGCTCCTCACACACCCAGCGCACAATCGTGCCGAGATTGTGCTTCTCGAGCGCACCACCAATGCCATAGCCGTCGAATCCCGAGCCATCGATCATCAGGGATACCAGATCACGAGCCGCCCGGCGCCGCAGGTCCTCGTACTGCGCTCCCTGCACCACGGCAAACAAGGCTTGGGGGTGCCGCAGCGTGCCGTCCTCGGTCAGACGCCGGTGCTCGGCGAGACAGCGGGCGGCCCAACGGTGGGTCCGCGCGACCGACCGCTCCTGATAATCGCGGGTGTTCAGCAACGTGGTGCATTCGTCAAAGGCGAAGATGATGTCCGCACCCAGCTGGTGCTGGATCTGCATGGAAATCTCAGGTGTGAAGCGATGCTGCGACCCGTCCAGATGCGACGTGAAGGTCACACCATCCTCGTCGACGAGCGCGAGACGGGTCTTGCCGTCGGCCATCACATCGTCGTTCTCCAGACCATCGACGTCCATCGCCAGCATCTTCTTGAATCCGACACCGAGCGACATCACCTGGAAACCGCCGCTGTCAGTAAAGGTCGGTCCCGGCCAGTTCATGAAGTGACCCAGGCCTCCGGCGGCATCGATCACGTCTGCGCCCGGCTGCAGGTAGAGGTGGTAGGCGTTGGCGAGCACTGCCTGGGCACCGAGTGCCGCCATGCTTTCCGGAAGCACCGCCTTGACAGTTGCTTTTGTCCCCACCGCCACGAAAGCCGGAGTTCTGAGCAACCCATGGGGGGTCGTGATCACTCCGGAGCGGCCGAGGCCGTTTGGCAGCGACGCGCCCGGAACGAAGCCGTATCGCCCGTCGACAAGGTGCCGCGGGTTGCGCTCGTCGAAGCCCGAGCTGCGTTCCTCGACAGGCTCAGGACGCGTGGCGGGCGCCTCAGGGCGCATGGCGGACAGCTCAGGGCGGATAGCGGAAAGGTCAGGGCGCACTGACAGGCTCCCGCCGTAACTTGAGTGCAGCCAGCGCCACAATGCCCGCTGTGGAGGTACGGAGCACACCATCGCTGATCAAAACCGGCCGTGCGCCGGCACGGGTGAGCTGACCCAGCTCGTCGTCAGAAATACCGCCCTCGGGACCAATAATGATCAACACCGTGCCGCTCGCCGGGAGATCAACTTCGGTGATCGATTCGTCGGCCGCCTCATACAGCAGCAGAGCAAGATCAGCATTTGCGACCCGCTGGGCGAGCTGGCGAGTAGTCACCGGTTCCGACACCTGCGGCACCTTGAGCCGGCGCGACTGTTTAGCCGCCTCGCGTACGGTCGAACGCCATCTGGCCAGGGACCGTACGGCGCGCTCCTCTGACCAACGCACGATTGATCGGGAGGCCTGCCAGGGAATGATCTCGCTGATCCCCATCTCGGTCATCATCTCCAGTGCCAGCTCCGACCTGTCACCTTTGGCAAGCGCCTGCGCGGCAACCAAGCACCGTGGCTCCTCCGGCGCCGCGAGGTGATCGGCGACCTCGACGATCAGCCCTGACGGATGCACCTCGACCACCAGAGCGCGTATTCCGCGCCCGCGCCCGTCGCCGATCATGATCATCTCGCCCGGCCGGATCCGCCGTACCACGGCGGCGTGCCTTCCCTCGTCCCCGGCAAGCAGAAACCGGGTGCCTACCACCGGCAGCGGAGCAGTGAGTTCATCCAGGAAGAGTGGGTCTGTCATGGGCAGCAGCTCGGTTCAGCGGCCTCACTGGCCGGCGAACGCGTCCCGCAACCGCCCGAAGACACCGCGGCCGTGCTTCTGCACGGTGACCTCTGGCCGGGTCTCCTCCCGGAGCTCGGCTAGCTGGCGGATCAGATCCCGCTGTTCGTCATCGATCCGCGTCGGAGTCTGAACCAACAGCGTCACCCCAAGCTGCCCGCGCCCGCTTCCTCGCAACCGCGGGACTCCCTTGCCATCGATCGCGATTCGGGTTCCGGACTGCGTCCCGGACGGTACTGCGACCCGGACCGCTTTGGCCCCGGCCGGGGAGTCCTCGAGATCGGCCTCGAGGGTCGCCACCGTGACCTCAGTACCCAGCGCCGCGGCAGTCATCGGAATCTTCACCACGACCTCGAGGTCATCACCTTCGCGGCGGAAGATCTCATGAGGCAGGACCTGGAGCTCGACGTAGAGGTCCCCAGCCGGGCCGCCTCCGGCACCGACCTCGCCTTGGGAGGAGAGGTGGATGCGGTTGCCGGTCCCTACGCCGGCCGGAATCTTGACGTTGATGGTGCGGGTGGCGCGGACCCGGCCATCCCCGGAACATTCGACGCACGGCTCCGGGATGACTGTGCCGTAGCCATGGCAGGTGGGGCAGGGCTGAGTGGTCCGGATATCACCGATGAAGGAGCGCTGAACGTGAGTTACGTCACCCTGACCGTGGCAGGTCGGGCATCTGACCGGCCGGGAGCCTTCTGAGGCACCCGACCCATTGCAGCGTGGGCACAATACGGCGGTATCCACCCGCAGCGGCTTGGTGGTACCGAAGGCTGCTTCGGCAAGCTCCAGATCGAGGCGGACCAATGCGTCCTGACCGCGCCGTACCCGCGACCGCGGGCCGCGCGAGGTTTGCTGGCCGAACATCGCGTCCACAAGGTTGCTGAAGTCGAAGCCGCCCGGGCCAAAGCCACCGTTGAAGCCGCTGAAGCCGCCACCTAGCGGATCCCCGCCGCGGTCGTAGAGGTCACGCTTCTTGGGATCCTGCAGCACCTCGTACGCCTCGGCGACGCTCTTGAACCGCTCAGCCGCATCCGCGTCCTGCGCCACGTCGGGATGCAGCTTCATCGCAAGTTGGCGATACGCCTTCTTGATCTGCTCAGGTGATGCATCACGCGGGACGCCCAGGATCTCGTAGTAATCAAGGCTCATGCCAGTTCTTCTCATCCTTCTGAGAGGAATCGGCCGACATAGCGGGCAACCGCGCGGACCGAGGCCATCGTGGAGGGATAATCCATCCGAGTCGGGCCGATCACGCCCAAGGTCGCGAACGTGTCGACCTGACTACCGTAGCCGCTAGCCACCACGGACGTGGACTGGAGCTCCTTGTAGGGATTCTCCTGGCCGATGCGGACCGTCACCTGATCGGCGCTGGCCTCGCCCAGCAGTTTGAGTAAGACCACCTGCTCCTCCAGTGCCTCCAACATCGGTTTGACCGTGGTCTCGAACTCAGAGCCGTAACGGGTCAGATTAGGCATACCGCCGACCACCATCCTCCCTGACGCCTCGCTGCTCACCATTTCCAGCAGGGTCGCGATCGCGGCCTGGCCGATCATCTGCAGCGACGGCGGCAGTGTTGAGCTGAGCTTGCTCAACCGAACTGCAGCCTGCGGCGAGGTATTCCCGACTGTGGCCGCGTTCAGATGGGCCCGCAGTTCAGCGAGCGTCTCCTCGTCGTGCTCCGGAATCTCCAGCGCGCGCTGCTCGATTCTTCCGGTAGAGGTGATGAGGATCAGCAGCAGCCGAGACGGCGACATCGACACGATCTCGACATGACGGACGACGGAGTGGCTGAGTGTCGGATATTCAACGATTGCCACCTGCTGGGTGACCTGGGCCAACAATCTGACCGTCCGCAGCAGAATGTCGTCCAAGTCAAGCGCTCCTGAGAGGAACGTCTGGATGGCGCGTTGCTCGGCGGCGGACAGCGGCTTGAGCGAGCCCAGGCGGTCGACGAACAATCGATAGCCCTTATCGGTTGGAATCCGACCAGCACTGGTGTGCGGCTGAGTGATGTAGCCCTCTTCTTCGAGCGCCGCCATGTCATTGCGGACGGTCGCCGGCGAAACACCGAGATCGTGACGTTCGACCAGCGACCTAGATCCCACTGGCTCCTGGCTGGAGACGAAGTCGGTGACGATGGCGCGGAGCACTTCGAGTTTGCGGTCGTCCATGCGTCTCCTTCCTGAAACGTTCCTGCCGGGTACTGACGCGAGGCGTACGGGTTGGCACTCGCACAAACAGAGTGCCAGTCTAGCGTGATGACCGAGCCCTCATCCGGTGTCGAACCGGCCGCGACGGCCGCGCTCGGTCGCTGGCGGAAACTGCGATCAAGCCTGTACGTGGCCCTGGCAGAACCGGAGTCGGTGAACCTCGGACTCATTGTTGGCTCGCACGGGGCGCTGCTGGTGGACACCGGGTCGACCCCCGCACAGGGCCGTGCGATTCGCGCATCGCTCGCCGCTGTGACAGACGTGCCATTAACGGCGGTCGTGGTCACGCACTGGCACTATGACCACGCGTTCGGATTGGCTGCTTTTGCCGACGTGCCACGGATCGCCCATGAATCGGTACGGTTCAGACTCTCCTCCGCCGAAGCCGCAGCAGAGGCCAGGCGGTTGGGCCTTGACCCGCAAGAGCTGGGACAGCCGAGCGTGGAGATAGCGGTCGCGACCGCATTCGACCTAGGTGATCGGCGGGTGGAGATCGCTCACCTCGGCCGGGGACATACCGATGGAGACCTCCTCGTCGTCGTATCCGATGCCGACGTGGTGTTCGCCGGAGACTTGCTGGAATCAGCCGGGCCGCCGTCGTTTGGCCCGGACTCGGTTCCAGATGAATGGCCAGCCACTTTGGATGGGTTGATCGGGCTGATGACGGCGACGACTCTTGCGGTCCCAGGCCACGGTGAACCAGTGGGTCGTGAGTTTGTCTTCGAGCAGCGGGGGCGGATCGCGGCCCAGGCAGCCGATATGCCGGGACCGCCTCGGCCGACCCTCCCACTGGCCTGAGAGGTCACTGCACCACTAGCTGTACACAGCTTCCTCACGCTGGGCATGGCATGCATGCCATGCACAGCGTTGGGATCCCACGTAGCGCGGGATGTTGACGTCTCAGCGCACCAGGCCGGATTGGTAGGCGATCACGACCAGCTGCGCCCGGTCGCGAGCCTGCAGTTTGATCATGGCGCGGCTCACGTGAGTCCGGGCGGTCGCTCGGCTGACCACCAACCGCTGGGCGATCTCGTCATTGCTCAGCCCTTCACCGATCAATGCCAGTACCTCACGCTCTCGATCGGTCAGCTCCGACAGCTGCGGATGCTTCTTCAGAATGGGCGATCTGGATGCGAACGATTCGATCACCCGCCGGGTTACTGACGGCGAGAGGAGCGACTCCCCCGCGGCGACGAGTCGGATTGCACGCAACATGTCGGCCGGCTCGGTGTCCTTGATCAGAAATCCGGCTGCACCTGCCTGCAGAGCCTCGAAGACGTACTCGTCGAGCTCGAAGGTGGTGAGCATGATCACCCGAACGCCTGCAAGCGTGGGATCCGCCACGATCACGCGCAGGGCTGCGATCCCGTCGAGCCGTGGCATCCGGATATCCATCAAGATCACGTCCGGTCGGGCACGCCGCACTAGGTCTACGGCTTCTTGACCGTTCTCGGCCTCGCCCGCCAACACAAGATCATCTTCAGACTCGATCAGCACCCGCAGCCCCATCCGGACCAGCGCCTGGTCATCGGCAACGGCGACAGAGACGGTCACCGTGCCAACCCGTCCAGCAGCGGCAAGTCGGCTCGTACCAGCAGCCCGCTCGGCTCCCGCACCGAGACTCGCACGGTGCCGCCAACTGCTCGGGCCCGCTCGCGCATGCCACGGATCCCGTTACCCTCGGGCGGCACAGCAACCGCGGGTCCGTCGTCGCTGACTTCGAGGGACAACATTCCTGCATCGCGAGTCACGCGCACGGTGGCGTGAGCCATCGGGGCATGCCGAACGATGTTGGTCAGCGACTCCTGGATGATCCGAAACGCAGCCTGGTCCACGGCCGCCGGCACCTCTTGAAGATCATCATCGGGATGCTCCTGGACCAGGGTCACCTCTCGGCCGGCTGAGCGCAGCCCGTCCACCAGATCGTCGAGTCGAGCAAGTCCCGGGTGTGGATTGCGCAGCTCCTCGGAGTCGGCTCGGAAGATCTCTAGCGTGGTCCGAAGCTCCGCCAGCGCCTCGCGGCTCGTCTTCTTGATCGCTTCGAGAGAGGAGGCCACCTGATCCGGACGCTGGTTGCCGGTCCGTTCCTTGTCCAGCAGATGAAGCGCCACTCCGGCCTGCATGGTGATCACGGCAAGGCTGTGGCCGACCACGTCATGCACGTCGCGCGCGATCCGGAGCCGTTCTTCGTACGCGTAGCGACGGCGTTCCTGCTCACGAACCTCTCGTTCACTCTCGCGGCGACTTCGCACCAGCAGGGCGATCATGGCGGGGACAACTGCGATCGCGATCACGCTCAGCAAGCCACCGTAGAAGCCCGGATCGAGTAGGCCAAGGTACGGCTCCTGCCAGTATCCCGCCATGATCATCGGCAGTAGCAGAACCAGCAACGGCGCCCAGCTGCGCAGCGGTGCCATAACCGACCGGGAGGCGCTTGCGGATGCCAGGTCTGTGCCGATCGATGTGCCACCGGCCATGGAATACACAGTGAGCGCAGGTGCCAGAAAGATCGGGGCGAACGTCGAACCAGTTGCCAGATAGCTGCCTACCCCGACGACTGTGGCGATGAAGGCTGCGCGAGGCCATACCCGCCGAGCAGCCACTCCCAGTGCCACCAGGAACACTGCAGGCAACACCCACGGCGATGGATCGATGCTGGTGACCATCTGGGGAGGTGGCCCGTGACGCCGCTCCGGGCGGCCGAACTCCGAACGCTCCCAGACATAGAAAGAGGCCATCCAGCTGGTTATTGCCAGCCCGAATCCGATGGCGGAGTCGATGAGGAGCGCACGCCGGGCCTGGACCCGCATGGTTCCCTCCTCGATGTCTCCGGGGTCGTCTTGACACTATTCCCGCCGACCATGCTGCACATCGGGCGACCGCGGTATCCCGGCTACGTCAAGGAGCGTAGTGAAAGAGCCGCTTTTCAGCCGATGCAGGCAATTGGCGGCCCGTCACACAATGGACGCATGACCCCACTACTCATCCCGCTGGAGGGCGGCTTCGGTCATCACCATCACCACCATCATCATCACGGCCCTCCCGGGGGAGCCGTCGAGCCTTCAGCAACATTCGCCAGTGGCGCAGTGCCGCCCTTCGCACCCTTCTTAGGAGCTCTCATGTTCTTCCTGCTCATGCTGCTTGTGCTGGGCACCTTGTTGTTCTTCCTGGTCCGGAACGGGCAGCTCGGCTCCTCGCAATTGACCGCCAATCACTCACCCGAGGCTGAAGCCAAGCGCATCCTCGCCGAGCGGTTCGCACGCGGTGACATCACCAGTGACGAATTCATGGAGCGTGCCAGCATCTTGAACTGGACTCCGGGAAGCGAGTCCTGGGATACCAGGAAGGGCAAGAAGAGGCGATTCTGAATTGCGGGTGGCGTCTGGCTGGGCGATGACGCACCTGGCCATCATCCGGCCCCGATAAGCTGACGAGAACGATTCAGCGGATGGGGTAACGCGAGGCACGAATGGCGCGCATAACCGTCAAGACCCTGGCGGCTGCGCTCGGCGTTTCGCCAGCAACGGTCTCCAACGCCTACAACCGACCCGACCAACTGTCGCCACAGTTGCGCGAGCGGATTCTGGCGACGGCCGAGGAGATCGGCTACCCAGGACCCGACGCGGCGGGGCGGACTCTCCGGATGGGTCGAGCTGAGGCTGTCGGGGTACTGCTCACCGAGCGGCTCTCGTACGCGTTCTCGGATCCCTTCGCGATCGAATTCCTGACCGGTCTCAGCGAGGTTGTCGAGGAACACGGAATCAGCATCGTGCTGATGCCCGTGTCCAGAGGAGCGCCAGGCTCGTCACCGGCCGAGGCAGACGAAAGTCAGGTCACCGCTGTCCGGAACGCCAATATCGATGCCCTGACCATCCTTTCCCTTCCCGCAGACCATCCGGCGGCGACGCTGGCGAGAGCACGTGGGATGAGGCTGGTGACGACCAGCGTCAGCAACGATCCCGAATCAAGCTGGGTGGCCATCGACGACTTCGGTGCCGGCGTCATGGTCGGTGAACATCTGGCCAGCTTGGGCCATCGAGACATCGCCGTCCTCGTCGAGACCAACCAACCGGCCGGGAGCCCCGGGTGGCGTCTCGACGCAGCCGAGCTCAGCTTCCTCGATTACGCCGCCCGCGTCGCCGGCTTGCGCAAGGCGGTGCCAGGCCAGGTCTTGATCGTTTCCGGCGGCCACAACTCCATCGAGTCCGGTGCCACTGCGACTACCTGGTTACTCGACCATGATCAACTTCCGACAGCGATTGTCGGCTTGAGCGATGTGCTCGCCCTCGGTGCACTGCAGGCGTTGGCGAACTGCAGATTGCGCACGCCAGCCAACGTGTCGGTGTGTGGCTTCGACGACATCCCCGCCGCCAAAGCCGCTGATCTCACCACGGTCCATCAACCAATCCGGGACAAGGGGCAGCATGTCGGTCGGTTGCTGATCGACCCGGCATCCAGGCCGCGCCAGGTGCTGCTGCCGATTAGCTTGGTCACGCGTGCCACCACGGCTCCCGCGCGTCGATAGCTCGCGGCGCCTACCCCTCGTCATCGTCCAGCCAGGGTGCCTCAAAGGCGAGCGCAGCGGCACGAGTCAGCTCCGAGACACCGGCGAGCAGTTCAGCGAACGAAGCCGAGCCCAGCAGTGCCAGCTGATCGAGAGCAGTGATCGGCGAGATGGCTGCCAACTGCCAGGCCGCTGCGGCTGGATTGGCAGACAACTCAACGTCTGATGGCCACACGTTCTCGGCAAACTCGCTGGCAAGAGCAAGCGTCCGGCGTACCAGCTGCTCGGTTACTTCACGCAGCCGCCACAGGCTGTCGTCCCAATCCAGCTCGGCCATCTCGCGTACCTCGGCGCGTGGATGGGGCGCATCGTTCAGCCACTCGGTGACTTCGAAGCGTCGGCTGCCTTGAGCGATCAGGCCGACAAAGCCTTCTTGGGCGCCAAGTTGGGTGACCTCGGCGATCGTGCCAAGACTGAAGCACTCCTCCCCACCACCCACCTCGCGGCCGCGCTCGATCAGCACAACACCGAAACGCGCGTCCTCGCTCCTCAGCAGTTCGGCGAGCATGATCAAGTAGCGCTCCTCGAAGACGCGGAGCCGCAACGGCATGTATGGAAACAGCACCGAATTCAGCGGGAACATGGCTATGACCGCCACACGTCCAGACAACCACCGGACTCCAACCATTGCCACGACTGCGCGCTGAACTTGTCGAAGCGCGCTCGTGCCCTGCGACAAGCTCAGGGCACCCACCCTCAGTCCAGCAGATCACGGATCACCCCATCCGCGAGCAGCCTCCCGGTGCGGGTCAAGATCACCATGCCGTCCTCGACGACTGCCAGACGCCGCGTCAGAAGATCAACAAGGCGACTCTTCTCAGTACTGGTGAGCAATGAGGTGGTGAGTCCGTCAGCGAGGCGTAGCTCCAGCAGGATTCGCTCGACCCGCCGCTGCTCAGCAGAAAGCAGTTCGCGAGCATGAGCCGGCGATCGACCCGAAGCAAGCCTGGACGCGTACGCCTGCGGATGCTTGACGTTCCACCACCGCACGCCACCTACATGGCTGTGAGCCCCTGGTCCGATCCCCCACCAATGGTGACTGCGCCAGTAGCCCTCATTGTGCCGGCAACGGGTTGCCGCACTTCTCGCCCAGTTGCTCACCTCGTACGCCGTGTAGCCGGCGGCGGCAAGCCGTTGATCAGTGATCAGATACTTGTCGGCAAGATCATCCTCATCAGTGGGTGGAAGGTCACCGCGCCGGATCCGGGCCGCCAGACGGGTACCTTCTTCTACGATCAATGCGTAGGCACTGATGTGCTGCGGTGCTGCTGATAACGCCGCATCCAGGCTTTCCTGCCAGTCGTTCGACGACTCCTCAGGCGTTCCGTAGATCAGGTCAAGACTGATGTTGTCGAACCCCGCCGTCTTGGCCTCGGCCACGGCCTGCAACGGACGGCCCGCCGAGTGCGTCCGGTCAAGCCTGGCGAGCACGTGA
>JAJTCL010000352.1 GCA_021323255.1 Propionibacteriaceae bacterium
ATGACGTCATGAAGGGCGCCTTTTTACTTCACCTTGACCGATTCCAGGTCGATCAGGCCGAACGGCGTGATCTTGACGTCGGTGACTCGATCTGACCAGCCGGCGGTGACTGCGTAGCTCCACATCGGCATGGACGCCATGTCCTCGGCGAGCATGGCCTCTGCCTCTTGATAGAGCTGGTTAGCCTCATCCGGGGTGGTTGCCGCGGCGGCTTCATCCAGCTTGGCGTCGAACTTGGGGTTGCTGTACTGGCCGTCGTTCGAACTGGCATTAGTGCGGTAGATCGGAGCGAGGAAATTCTCGATGGACGGGTAGTCCATCTGCCAGCCGGCCCGGAAGAGACCCTTCAGTTCACGCTTGACGATCTGATTTCGCAGCGTCGCGAAGTCGGGGGTGACCTTGGTGACGCACGCCAGGCCAAGCGTGTTCTTGATCGAGTTGCAAGCGGCATCGGCCCACGGCTTGTGACCGCCATCGCCGTTGACTGAGAGCGTCAGCGTGCCCTGGTAGCCGCCAGACTTGTCGTAGAGTTCCTTGGCCTTGGTCTGGTCGAAGGTGCACCACTCGCCGCAGGCGCCAGGCTTGTAGCCGTCGACCACATTGGGAACCCAGCCATTCAGCGGCGGCCGGCTGCCGTTGAAGATCTGCTTGTTGATCAGCTCTCGGTCGATCGCCAACGAGATTGCGCGCCGGAGGTCGACGTTGTCCTTGAACTGCTCGTCGATCGGCGAGAAGTCAGTCGCGGCGATCACACCGGACTCACGCTGACCGTTGCGGCCCTCAAGCTCGGTCTTGTACAGATCGTCAACCAGCCGATCGCTGGGGATGATCTCGGTGAAATCGAGGTTGTTGGCCACCACGTCGTTGTACGCCGCGCCGTCATCGTTGTAGATCCGGAAGGTGACCTTGTCAACGTTCGGCTTGAACTCACCGGAGTAGTCGGCGAACTTCGAGACCACCATCTCGGTGTCGGTCTTGCTGTCCAGCTTGAAGGGGCCGGCACCAATCGGCTTCTCCCCGAACGCCTCTGGGTCGTCGAAGAACGAGTCCGGCAGCGGAGCGAAAGCGGTGTAGCCCAGACGGACCGGCAAGTTGGACACCTTGGATGCGGTCTTGATCGTGAAAGTTTGATCGTCAACGACCTTTAAACCAGTCATGGTCTTGGCCTTGGCAGGCTTACCCTTGCAGTCGGATTCGCCGTCGGCGGTAGTTCCGCACTGCACGTCGGTGAAGCCCTCAATGGGCTCAAAGAAGTACGAGTTCAAGTTGCCATTCGGACCGTATGCGTCCCAGTTCCAGGCGTCCACGAAGTTCTTTGCCTTCACTTCAGTACCGTCGTGGAACTTGTATCCCGGCTTCAGTTTCACAGTGAATGTTTGGTTGTCCTTGGTGTCAATGGACTGGGCGATGTCCAGCTCCGGCGCCGCGTTCTCAGAGTTGTAGTGCACGAGCTTGGCCAAGACGGCATCCAGCAGATTGCCGCCACACTGCTCGTTTGTATTGGCCGGGATCAGTGGGTTTTGGGGGGTACAGCTTCGAATCGCGATCTCACCGCCCGCCTGCCCGGCGGGGTCCTCCGCACCTGGCTCCGGCTCCGTACCCCCGCCACCACACGCCGTCGCAACGAGAGCGAGGGACGTGATGGCTACAGCGACCATCCCGCGAGTTCTTCCACGCATTCGATGTCCTCCTCCTCTATGCCCCGCCATTGGGGCGTTCAATCTGACGTGGGGCAGCGTAGGGACAGTCCCACGGGAATGAAGCAGTCCTAGGTCACCAAACTAATGCCCACAAGACTTGTTGCCTACCAGTGGGTAACACGCAACAAGATTGTGATCTTGATGGCAATGATTGATACGAGGCGAGTCTCATCGTCGGCTGATGCCTGACCTCCAGATCGTGTTCGTCCATGACGGTGACAGAGTTGCTGGTGCGGACGACGATTGGGGTATCGATGACAGAGAGCATGATCACCGATGGCAGCACGCCGCCACCTGTTGCTGAGGGCAACGCTGCCGAACACCTGTGGATGCACTTCACCCGCATGTCCAGCTTTGCTACTAAGCCGGTGCCGATCATCGAGCGGGGCGAGGGGGTGTACGTCTGGGACACCAACGGTCGGAGGTATCTCGATGGCCTTTCAGGCCTGTTCGCCGTGCAGGCGGGACACGGGCGCGTCGAACTGGTGGAGGCCGCGGCCACCCAGGCGCGCAAGCTGGCCTTCTTTCCGATTTGGTCCTTCGCGCATCCGACGGCCATCGAGCTGGCTGATCGGCTGGCCGCGGAAGCGCCTGGCGACCTGAACAAGGTGTTCTTCTCCTGCGGTGGCGGAGAGTCGGTGGAAACAGCCTGGAAGGTGGCCAAGCAGTACTTCAAGCTGATTGGAAAGCCGTCTAAAACGAAGGTGATCTCACGCTCGGTGGCATATCACGGCACCACACATGGTGCGATGTCAATCACTGGAGTGCCGGGCTTCAGGCTCCCCTTCGAGCCGCTGGTACCGGGCGGCGCTCGAGTGCCGAACACCAACTTCTACCGCGCGCCGGAGGAGGTGGCCGGCGACGAAAAGCAGTTCGGGCTCTGGGCGGCAAATCGGGTTGAGGAGGCGATCCTGCACGAGGGGCCGGACAGCGTAGCGGCGGTCTTCGTAGAGCCAGTGCAGAACGCCGGTGGCTGCATTCCCGCCCCGCCTGGCTACTTCGAACGGCTGCGCGAGATCTGTGACGCTTACGAGCTCTTGCTGGTCTCCGATGAGGTGATCTGCGCCTATGGACGGCTGGGCACGATGTTCGGTGCGCAGAAGTACGGCTATCAGCCTGACATCATCACCAGTGCCAAAGGTCTGACCTCTGGCTACTCCCCACTGGGCGCAGCGATCATCTCCGACGCCGTTTTCGAGCCGTTCGCCCAGGGAAACACCGCTTTCCCGCACGGCTATACGTTCGGCGGGCACCCGGTGTCGTGTGCGGTGGCACTGGCCAACCTTGATCTTTTCGAGCGCGAGGGTCTGCTCGGCAACGTCCTGCGTCAGGAGAACAGTTTCCGGAAGACACTGGAGCAGTTGTATGACCTGCCGATCGTCGGCGACGTACGTGGCGACGGCTACTTCTACGCCGTAGAGCTGGTCAAGGACAAGGCGACCAAGCAGACCCTTGATGCTTCCGAGGTGGAACGGGTCTTGCGCGGTTACATTGCTGGGGCGACGTTCGAGAACGGCCTCTATTGCCGCATTGACGACCGCGGCGATCCCGTCGTCCAGGTCGCTCCACCGCTGATCTGCGGTCAGGCCGAGTTCGACGAGATGGAGCAAATCCTGCGCCATGTGCTCTGACGCTGGTTCTCGCGACACGCCGTGCCAGCGGCTCTTGAGGGGGACTGGCGTCACTTTTTTGAGGGATTGCCACCTAACCCTTGAGACGCCGGTCCCCGGTGGCTCAAGCCGTCGAGTTGGCAGCTACACCGAGCCGGGTGCCTCACCTGCTGCTAAACGTTAAACCTGAACTCGACGACGTCCCCGTCGGCCATCAAGTAGTCCTTGCCTTCAAGCCGCACTTTGCCTTGAGTACGTGCGTTCTGCATCGATCCCGCCGCGACAAGATCATCAAACGAGACGACTTCGGCCCTGATGAAGCCCTTCTGGAAATCAGTGTGAATGACTCCGGCGGCCTCCGGAGCCGTAGCCCCCTTGCGAATCGTCCACGCTCGCGACTCCTTCGGACCAGCCGTCAGAAAGGTCTGCAGACCGAGCGTGTCGAAGCCGACCCGAGCCAGGACTTCCAGACCAGGTTCTGCAACGTCCATCTCGGCAAGGAATTCCCGAACCTCAGCGGGCTCCAGTTCGACCAGCTCGGATTCGATCTTGGCATCGAGAAAGATCGCCTCAGCCGGCGCGACCATGGCCCGCAGGCGCTGCTTGAGCGGTTCGTTGGCCAGTTCGTCGGAATCGCAATTGAAAACGTAGAGGAATGGCTTGGCGGTCAGCAGGAAAAGATCACGTAGGGGTCCGCGATCCAAGCCCGAAGCAAAAATCGTGCGGCCGCTTTCCAGAACCGCTTGAGCCTCCTGCACGGCCGCCAGGGCGGCGAGCTTGTTCTTGTTGATCCGGGCTTCCTTCTCCAACCGTGGCAGCACCCGCTCCACCGTCTGGAGGTCTGCCAAGATCAACTCCGTCTCGATGGTCTCAATGTCGCTTGCCGGGTTGACAGCGCCATCGACATGAGTCACGTCCGGGTCCTCGAAGACGCGGGTCACCTGGCAGATGGCGTCGGCCTCCCGAATGTGGGACAGGAAGGCATTGCCCATTCCCTCCCCCTTGCTGGCACCGCGAACGATCCCTGCGATATCGACGAAGCTCACGGTCGCCGACACCATACGGTCGGAATGGAGAAGCTTCGCCAAGACCGCCAGCCGTGGATCTGGCACGCCCACGACTCCGATGTTGGGATCGATGGTGGCGAAGGGGTAGCTGGCAGCCAGCACGTCGTTGCGAGTCAGGGCGTTGAACAGTGTCGACTTGCCTGCGTTCGGAAGCCCGACAATGCCGATGGTGAGTGCCACGGCCGACAAGCCTAGGCCGTAGCCATGCTCTTCAGTCTTCGGCTGCGAGGAAGGTCTCCATGGTGCGAGTCAGGGCGAGCGGGTCTTCAGTGCAGGCCAGCTCGCGGGCCGAGTGCATGGAGAGCGTAGGGATACCGACGTCGATGGTGGCAATTCCCAGTCTGGTGGCTGTCAGCGGACCAATGGTCGAGCCGCACGGCATCGCGTTGTTCGAAACGAACTCCTGGGTATGGACGCCTGCCCGGCGGCAGAGGCGCTGCCAGAGGGCTATGCCGCGTCCGTCGGTGGCGTAACGCTGGTTGGCGTTGACCTTGAGCAGCGGCCCCGAGTTGAGCAGCGGCTGGTTGGCTGGATCATGCCGGTTGGGATAGTTCGGGTGAATGGCGTGACCGGTATCCGCCGACAGGCAGAACGTCTCGGCGAGTGATCGGTGCCGCTGGTCTAGTGTGGCACCCAGACCGTCAGAGATCCGGGTCAAGATGTCGGCGAGCAGTGGACCCGAGGCGCCGCTACGCGAAGCACTGCCCAGCTCCTCATGATCAAAAGCTGCGATCATCTGAATGACATCGCCATCGTCGG
>JAJTCL010000045.1 GCA_021323255.1 Propionibacteriaceae bacterium
TTCTCGCCGGCACATTGTCAGTTCCTGGAACGTCGCCGATCTTTCTGACATGGCGCTGCCCCCTTGCCATGCGTTGTTCCAGTTCTATGTGGCACAGGGTCGGCTGTCCTGCCAGCTCTACCAGCGCTCAGCCGACATTTTTCTGGGGGTGCCGTTCAACATTGCCTCTTACGCGCTGCTGACCCACCTGATCGCCCAGGTATGCGACCTGGAGGTCGGCGATTTCGTGCACACCTTGGGCGATGCCCATCTCTACCTGAATCACCGTGACCAGGCCCAGCTGCAGCTGACCCGGAAACCACGTCCACTGCCAAGGCTGGTACTGAATGCCGAGGTCAGCGCGATCGACGACTTCACTTTCGACGACATCATCGTCGAGGGGTATGACCCACAGCCGGGCATCAAAGCGCCGATCGCGGTGTGATCATGCCCGAGATGATCGGGATCGCCGCCGTCGCGGCCAACGGTATCATCGGCACCCGTAACGACATACCGTGGCGGATTCCGGCTGACTGGCGCCGGTTCAAGAGCCTGACCATGGGGCAGGTGCTGATCATGGGCCGCAAGACCTACGAATCCATAGGCCGGGCGCTCCCGGGCCGGATCACCTTCGTGATCACTCGGGATCGGATGTGGCGAGCCGAGGGGGTACGCACGGCGACTTCTCTGGAGGACGCCGTCGATCAGGCACTGCAGCTGGATCCGCAGATCATCTTTGTCGCCGGCGGGGGAGAGATCTACCGAGCCGCCTGGGATCGACTCAGCGGCTTAGAGATCACCGAAGTGGACCAGAAACCCGATGGCGAGGTCACCTTTCCAGAGATCGATCCGGACGAATGGCTCGAGACCGACAGGGAATCGCACGACGGGTACAGCTTCGTCAGTTATCGCCGCCGATCGCCGAGGGAGTCCGCTGTTTGAGCGGTCTCAGCTAGTCCCCCCGAGCCATGCCGGATACCCCTAGAATCGCCAATCCAGGCCAGCTCGTCGTAGGGAGAGAGAGCTACATGCAGGAACCGTCGTTGGCTGCGAAACTGGGCGCCGAATTCCTCGGGACGTTCTTACTCGTGTTCTGCGGGTGCGGCAGTGTCGTCATCGCCAGCGAATTCCTCAGCGAGAACGACGTCCAAATTGGCATCGGCCTTCTCGGCATTTCGCTGGCCTTCGGTCTGGCCGTACTGGTCGGCACGTTCGCTTTTGGTCACGTCTCAGGAGGCCACTTCAATCCGGCAGTCAGCATCGGCCTGGCGATCGCGAAGCGATTCGAATGGAAGGGCGTGCTGCCCTACGCCGTCACTCAGGTCGTAGCTTCTACGGTGGCCGGCGTTCTGCTGTTGGCAATAGCATCCGGCAAGCCTGGGTTCAGCGCGGTGGAGAGCGGCTTTGCTTCGAATGGTTACGGCGATCGCTCGCTTGGCGGCTACGGGCTCGTCGCCGCTCTCATCATCGAGATCGTGATGACGGCGATCTTCCTCTACATCATTCTGGGCGCCACTGACGACCGTTCCCCGAAGGATTTTGCCCCCATTGCGATCGGCCTGGGCTTGACAGTGATCCACCTTGCCAGCATCCCGGTGGACGGTACCTCGGTGAACCCGGCGCGCTCGCTCGGAGTCGCCTGGTTCGCGGGCGGCGCCGCGCTCGCTCAAGTGTGGTTGTTCATCATCTGCCCCATCGTGGGAGCGGCGATCGCCGGAGCCACGTACGCCCTCATCACGGGTGCTCCCAGCGCGGAGGTAGGCATCGCCCAGAATCCCGAGCTGGAAGAGAGTCAGCGGACCATCTGATCCAACTGCGAATCCGAGCACAAAGCATGCTGCAACTCCACTCCGCCTCAGTTACTTGGACTCCGCAGCATCTGCAGAGGCTGTTGCAAAATAGGCCGAGTACTCAAAGTCAAGCCCAACACGCCGCGACTTCTTGGGCTTGGCGCTCCACTCGGGCTCAAGATCGACCATTGTGTGAAGGTTGTCCTCCACTTGGCGATTTGCGATTTCATTTTGCAACAGCCTCTGCAGATAGCGCACAGTCCAATGAAGTGATGCTAGGTGGACTCAAGGCCGGTGACGGCCGGTGCCGAAGGAGGGACTCGAACCCTCACACCCGAAGGCGCTCCCCTCAGTGCAGATCTTTCAGCTGCAGGTCTCGCTTGAGCTTGTCGACATGGCCGGTGGCCTTGACATTGTATTGAGCGACTGCGATGGTGCCGTGGCCCTTCTGGTCGACGTCGATGACGAAGGTGGAGCGGATGACGCCCTGGATGAGCTTGCCGTAGAGCAGCTTCTCCCCATACGCGCCGTAGGCGTTGAGCGTCGAGCGATCCGGGTCGGAGAGAAGCGGAAAGCCGACCGATTCCTGCTCGCGGAACCGGATGAGTCTTTCCTGAGCGTCCGGTGAGATTCCGATAACGTGGAGCCCCGCGGCGCCGAGCTCGTCGATCGCAGCAGTGAAGTCGATTGCCTGTGTTGTGCAGCCCGGCGTCAGGGCGGCGGGATAGAAGTAGACGATCACACGCTGTCCCGGGAAGTCCGCGAGTGACACGTTCTTGCCGTCCGCGTCGGGCAGGGTGAAGGGAGGCGCCGCATCCCCGCCGGTGAGCTGAGTGGTCATGCAAGAACCCTAGCGGCCCGCACGAGCTGTCTTGAGTCGCTGCGGATGCGCTGGCTGGTAACGGTCGGCCTGCAATACGCTGTGGATTTGGGACGCCCCGGCCACCGGCCGGTGCTCAGAAATTCGCTAGGGAGGGTACGTGTCAAACAACGCTTCGCAGCCCCCGTCTCAACCGGCTGCTCAGCCAACCCGTACGCCGTCCCAGATCGAGGCCGATCTGGGTGCTACTCGGGATCGGCTGGTCGCCTCGGTCGAGTCGCTGATCGACCAGGTCCATCCAAACCGGATCAAACAGCGCCAGATCGAGAATGTGAAGCGTTTCGCAACTGCCGAACTGGAGAATGCCAAATCCAAGGTCTTCACAGCCCGTGGCGATCTCCGCGTCGGTCGGGTCGCGGTGGTGGCTGCCGCAGTCGCTGGTGTCGTCGGCTTCTTGTTGATCATCCGCTCCATCGTGCGACGTGGGAGGAGCGACTGAGTGGTGGCCGATTTGAGCGGCCGCGAGAACCCCGCCGGTCTGGACGAGGGCGGGCTGCCGATCCGCATGCTGCACGATCGGGTTCTGGTCTCGACCGACGACGAGCCCGGAGAGCGACGCAGTAGCGGCGGGATCCTGATCCCGGCGACAGTCGCCATCGGGCGCCGGCTCGCCTGGGGCGAGGTCGTTGCGGTGGGCACCCATGTCAGAACAGTCAAGCCAGAAGATCGCGTGCTCTTCGACCCTGAGGACCGAGCCGAGGTCGAGGTCAGGGGGAAGGACTACGTGCTGCTCCGGGAACGGGATCTTCACGCCGTCGCCGCCGAACGACTCCAGGACGGAAAAACCGGCCTCTACCTGTGAGGGGCTCTTCCCAAAACAAAGCCTGGTGTGCTATCGGCCTCTTATAACAAATCTAAACGTAACGTGAGAGAAGTAGCGCTTTTGTGTCAGATTGCCTCTAGTGTTTCGAGATGGCACCAACGAATGGGTGTCCTCTCTACAACGAAGTGAGGCGTGTATGACTTTCGTTCGTCCGGCGCGCCGCGTACTCATCGCGGCCGCATCACTGAGTGCCCTGCTCGTCGCCGCGGCCTGTGGTGGCGGTGGTGGTGGTGGTGCTGCACCCGAAGGCGGTGGACAATCGCCGGCCGCAGCTGATTTCAGCAAGCAAGGCGACATCGAATTTTGGACCGGCAAGGACACCTCCGGCAATCTCCCCAAGCTGATTGCGAAGTTCAATGAGTCACATCCGAACGGCAAGGTGACCCTCCACGAACTGCCCGACGAAGCGGATCAGCAGCGGCAGCAGATGATCCAGAACACTCAGATTAAGAACCCGAAGATGGCCGTGCTCAACGTCGACGTTGTGTGGACCGCCGAGTTCGCGGCCAACGGCTACGTCGAGGCGCTGCCACCCGACCAGTTCCCCACCGACGGCATGCTGAAGGCCACCATCGACTCGGCGACCTACTTCAACAAGCTCTACGCTTATCCGTGGAGGTCCAACGGCGGCTTGCTGTTTTACCGCAAGGATCTGTTGGACAAGTACAGCCTGGAAGTGCCGACCACGTTCGATGAGATGAAGGCCGCCTGCGACAAGATCACCGCAGGCGAAAATAACCCCAAACTTGCGTGCTTCGCCGGCCAGTACAACAAGTACGAGGGTCTGACTGCGGGTGGTGTCATCGTTGGTGATGACGGGAAGCCGAATGTCGCAACCCCAGAGGCCACCAAGGGTCTGCAGACACTGACTGACTGGTTCAAGGACGGTTACATCCCGAAGGCGGCTATCACATGGACCGAGGAGGAAGGTCGCAAGGCCTTCCAGGACGGCGAGCTAGTCTTCCACCGCAACTGGCCGTACGTATACGCCTTTGCAGCCAAGACCGATGGGTCGTCCAAGGTCAACGGCAAGTTCGATGTGGCACCGCTGCCTGGCATCACCCAGCCTGGTGTGTCCAGCCTTGGTGGTGCAAACCTCGGCATCGCCAAGAATGCGGAGAACAAAGGTACGGCGGTGGACTTCTTGAAGTTCATGGCGTCGGAAGAGTCGGAGAAGTCGGACACCTTGGCCACCGCGAACGCGCCGTCACTTGAGGCGCTCTACTCCGATCCGGACGTCCTGAAGAAGTTCCCCTACACCCCGACGCTGCTCGAGTCGATCCAGACCGCCAAGCCGCGTCCGAAGGCCGTCCAATACGGTGATGTCACCCTGGCGATCCAGGATGCCGCCTATGGCGCACTCCAAGGTCAGACCGCACCCGATGCGGCCTTGCAACAACTGCAGACCAAGTTGCAGACTCTGATCAAGTAGTTGTGTTCGCAAGGTTCCCGGCGCAGCCAGGTACTGCGCCGGGGGCTCAGCGCCTTTCAAAGGAGGTAGCCGCATGGCCACAGCCACAGCGGAACCACGAAGTGTGCCGGCCACCGGCGATGGCCACAAGCACAAAAAGAACGCGCTGAGCGATGGTCAGGGCCGGCTGGCCTGGATCCTGCTGGCGCCTACCCTCATCATCATCGCCGTTGTAGCCGGCATCCCGGTCATCATGTCTATCCGGGAGTCCCTCTTTCAGACCAACACCGGCGTCGATCCCAATACCGGTCTGGTCGCTGGCGGCGAGACTTTTGTCGGCCTGCAGAACTTCACGAGCATTTTTGCCGGAGAAAACCCGGTGCAGGGCAACTTCGGCACCATGGACCGCTTCTGGAATGCCTTCCTCAACACCACCTTCATCACCATCGTCTGCGTAATCCTTGAGACCCTTCTCGGTGTAGCGATGGCCCTGATCATGGCCAAGGCCTTCCGCGGTCGCGGCATCGTCCGGGCGGGCATCCTGGTCCCGTGGGCCATCCCGACGATCGTTTCGGCCCTGATGTGGAAACTCATTTTTGACTCATCCGGCGTGGCGAACCGGATTCTCGGTCGAGAGATCCTCTGGCTAGCCGACACAGGGGCCTCATTCTGGGCGATCGTCATAGCAGACACCTGGAAGACGGCCGCGTTCATCGGCCTGCTGACCCTGGCTGGGCTGCAGACTATTCCGGCCGAGGTCTACGAGGCAGCCAAGGTCGATGGGGCCACCACCTGGCAGCAGTTCGTCCGGATCACATTGCCGATGGTCAAACCAACGCTGGTCGTGGCGGTTCTCTTCCGCACGCTCGACACGCTGCGCATGTTCGATCTGCCCTACGGCATGATCGGCGCTGGCAAGTACCGAGTGGAGACTCTGTCGGTGTTCGTTTACCAGGAAACAACACAGAGCCGGTACGGTCCCGCCGCGGCGTACGCCATTATCTTGTTCTTGTACGTCCTTCTGGTGGCCTTCGTGTTCGTCAGGGTGCTTGGTGCCGATGTGATCGGTGACAGCGGCGTTCCGAAGAAGAAGAAGAAAAAGGGCGATCAGGAACAGGCGGGCCCGCCGGGGACAGCTCTGGAGATGGCGGGAGGTGCGCACTAATGTCCACAACGACCGCTGAAGTACGCGAGGAACACCTCAGCAAGGAAGAGCTTGAGGCGCTCGCCCATCCGAAGCGTCCCCTGAAAGAGAGGATCGGAGTAGTCCTTTCCTATGTGGGGATGGCCGCCATCGTCCTTTACTGCATCATCCCCTTCTACTGGATGGTTGTCTCCTCGCTCCGACAACCCTCGGAAGGGCGGAGCACCGAGTTCATCCCGAGCCCAATGTCGATCGAGAACTACCAGGCCGTCTTCTCGCCACTGAACAACTTCGGCCGCTCACTGATCAACTCGCTGATCGTGGCAGGCACCACGACGATCCTGACCTTGCTGTTCGGGATCATCGGAGCTTACGCACTCGCTCGGTTGAGGTTCCGGGGCAAGGGTTTGGTGCTCTGGCTGATCATGGCCTGCTCGATGTTTCCGCTGGTCGTGTTGCTGCCGCCGCTGCTGAAGATGTTCTCTTCGACGGAGCCGTTCACCTGGTTCCCGTACTGGATCAACACCTACCAGTCCGTCATCATCCCCGGGTTGAGCTTCGGTCTCCCGCTTGCGGTGTGGAATCTGACAGCCTTCTTCAAGCAGCTCCCTGTCGAGCTGGAGCAGGCGGCCATGGTTGACGGCTGCACGCCGGGAGTGGCTTTCCGAAAGGTGATCCTGCCGCTGGCAGCGCCGGGCATCTTCACGACGGCGATCATTGTGTTCATCATGGCATGGAACGAATTCTTGCTCGCCCTGACCTTCCTGCAAGATGCGAGTAGGCAGACGGCCACCGTTGCGATAAGCAAGTTCACTGGTACGAGCGGCTTTGACACGCCGTACGGCACGATCATGGCGGCCGGTGTGCTCGTGACAGTTCCGCTGCTGCTCGCCGTGCTGATCTTCCAGCGCCGTATTGTCGCCGGCCTGACGGCAGGTGGCGTCAAGTAGCTGCACCGAAACACTAGCTGGCATATCTGGCGCAGCCCCAACGCAGCGGCTGCGCCAGATTTGTTTCTGGGCAGCTCCGCCCTGGTCTGAGCAACCTGCCTTACGAACGCTGGTGGGTGTGCTCACTCACCAGGAGTGATGGCTCAGAGGTGTCGCTGACGACCATCATCCGGCGCCGTCTCGGCCTTGGCGTATCAGCGTCCCGCTTGGCTATGCGGGCTGCCACGCTGATCGCCACCAACGCCAATGCTGTAAGACCGGCACAGACCGCGAAGACACCGCCATATCCGAGCGGTGTCAGCGAGCCGAACCCGCTCCCGTTGTAAACCGCAAGCACCCAACCGACCTCTGCAGCAGTGGCGTCGAAGAGCGCCACTAGAAGCAACGCCAGGGCGGGATTGAGGAAGGCGAACTGTAGCCCCCACAGCAATGCGGCGGAGGGGATCAGCAGGCGCTTCACTTTCGGCACCACTTCATCGGAGCAATCTGAGGCTCCTTTCTGTCGACGCCCAAGGTGAACCCTCGCTCAGAGTTGGTCCGCTCCAAGTGTTCGGGGGATCGCGCTCCGGAGGGAGGCTCTGTTAGTACCTGCTCGACGCTGGCTGCAGGAACGAGCTGACCCGGACTATTGGACGCAGTGCTGGATTATGACGGCCGTTGGGTGCGCAAGCCGCTGGACCGCGGTGGGGCCGGTGCCGACGGCTGAAGGCAGCCGCATATTTACAGGGACCAGACAATGCCAATAAGGTACAGCCACAGGTTCACTTCCTTCATCAGGTAGTGGTGCCGTCCACGAGCAGGAGTGGTTACCATGCCCGCTGGTGTACTCGAGTACCTCTGGTTCCGAGACGATGACCCGTGGTGGGCGACACTCTTGCGGGCAGTGGCACTGATTGCCCTCCTGGTGCTGTTCGTCCTCAAAGGCATGCACAAGGTGCCCTCGGGCAGCAAGGCGTTACGGACTCGGTTCAACAAGGTCATCCACCACCGCCGGAATACCTACGACCGCATTAACGAGAAAATCCGTCTCCGCGGTGAGGCCAAAGTGGTTGGCCCCGGCCTTGTCATCGGCATTCCTTTCGTGCACAACGTCATGATCGAGTCGGTGACCGAGCAGTTCGAGCCGTTGCCGCCGATGATCCGTTTACACCCGTTGCGTGAACTTGCCTCCCAGATCAATTTCAAAGTCGTCGACCTCGAGAGGGCGCTGGTTGGTGTCGCCGACTACAAAGGTTCGCTGGTCAATAGTTGTGCCGCGGCCCTTCGGCGCCTCGTTGCGCAAACGAGCCTCAGCGACGATGACATCTCAGCTCGCGTGCTGGCCGACGAATCGCTGCAGCAGCGCGCTACTGACTTGGGCGTCAAACTGTTGGAGATCAATGTGGCGAGCTCCAACCTCACCGAACCGGCTCAGTTGGCTCACGCCTTCAGGCAGGAGGGGATCGTCCTTGAGGGCACTCCGGCCGCGATACTGGCGGCGCGGACCGTCAACGGTGCAATCGGCCCAGCCCCACTGACCGCGGTCGATGACGATGCTCCGGCCGCTTAAGCTGATCGAAAGAGGACTCTGACTCGTACGTCGCCAGGAAATCGCATCCCCCACACACGTGCCGACGTCGGGATGCGAGTCGATCCACAGGATTGCCAGATCGTCACCGTACCGACGAGCGAGTTCGGAGAATGGCGCCACGCTCACCGAGCACTCGCCCCCGAGCGTCGTGATCCGCGCCGGGTCGTGCTCGCCGATAATCGCTAGGGCAGCTGCTAGCTGCTCGAGGATCACCGCCTTGGCTTCGACACCGCCGCGCTCCTCGAGACCGGCGTCTGACATCGTGACCGGCACTGTAGCGCTGGGGCCGTCGTGCGGCGGTAGGACAAGCTTCGAGGACTGCCGAACCCACGGCATAACCGCGGCGGGCGGCGTCAAACGGGAATTCCGAAGCGAGCTCTCTGACGCTGGATGTGCCGCCGCCCTGCCACTGCGGCCAGACCAGGCGGAGGTTGACGCCGTCGTGATCGGAGCCGGTCGCCGAATTCGGCTGGGTCACTGATGACTCCTTCGCCGCGTGTTGACCTCTTGGGTGGCTGGCCAGGATGTGAGGAGGGCGAGGGCATGTTCGGTGGGCGAGGCTGGTTCAGCGGCGTAGATCGTCATGGTGAGTCCGGCTTCGGAGATCATGTCGACGCTCTCGTAGGCCAGCTCTAGATCGCCAACTATCTGGTGATGAAAATGTTTAGTCCCCGCGCCGTGATAGCGGACATTGTGGGCGCTCCAGCGGCGGCGGAAGTCTTCGCTTCGGGTGGACAGCTCCCCGACGAGGTCGTACAGACCCTTCTCATAGGGGTCGCGTCCGGCCTCGGTGCGCAGAATGGCCACGCAAGTGTCGGCGGCGGTAGCCCAGTCGGGGTAGAAACGGTGTGAGTCGTCGTCGAGGAAGGTGTAGCGGGCGAAGTTCGGCTGGCCGGTTGGGTCACGGTCGTACAGCGAGGAGTGCATCGCTCGGCCGAGGTGGTTGGTCACGAGCAGATCCATCCGACCATTTCGGACGATGGCCGGTGCGGTAATGGTGTCCAGAACCCATTGCAGACTGGGTCGAGGACGGTTGCGGAGGCGCCGGCTAGTGCACCGCGTTCAAGTTTGGAGTAATACTCGATGCTCACCCCGGCGAGGGCGGCGACCTCGCCGCGGCGCAGGCCGGGGACGCGACGGTTGCCTGCGTTGGGCAGGCCGGCCCGCTGGGGGGTGAGTTTGGCTCGCCGTGAGATGAGGAACTGACGGACCTCGGCCCGGTTGTCCATGCCACGACACTACGACTCGGCAAGTGCGGTTGGGATGCCATGGCAGTACACGTTCTGCGCCAGTTCGTCGTGGGGTCGTTTTGGGCATCCGACAACACCTGCCAGATCTGCCAGGCGGGTTATCAGTGCGCTTGCATCCAGCGGGTGGGCATGGGCTCCGCCCAGGCCGAGCGGTTGCGGGTTCCGCTGGCTGACGGAACGCTGGTAGCAACCCCGGAGCCGCCAGCGGATGATCTGATTCCGAGCTTCCTGGCGGCCTCTGATGTTCTTGGCACTGGCTGGTTCGGTGCTGTTGCAGCGGAGGCCGGCCCGGGCAAGACGGTTGCTGTGGTTGGCGATGGCGCGGTGGGGCTGCTTGCGGTGTTGGCTGCTAAGCAGCTCGGGGCGGAGCGGATCATCGCGATGAGCCGCCACCAGTCACGGCAGAAGCTTGCATTGGAGTACGGGGCGACCGACATCGTCGAAGAGCGCGGCGAGGAGGGCGCGGCCAGAATCAAGGATCTTACCGACGGGTTGGGCGCGCATTCGGTTGTTGAGGCGGTTGGCACGCAGGAGTCGTTCAAGCAGGCCATCGGCTCTACCCGCCCCGGCGGGCATGTCGGTTTCGTCGGCGTTCTCCATGACGTGCAATTGGCTGGGGAGGAGCTGTTCTGGTCCCACGTGCACGTGCACGGAGGCCCTGCACCGGTGCGCCGCTTCCTGCCCCGACTCATGGACCCTGATTTGGAACCGTCAGATCGATCCGGGCAAGGTCTTCGACCTTGAATTACCTCTCGAGCAGGCCGCCGAGGGCTACCAGGCGATGGATGAACGGCGAGCGATCAAGGTCCTCCTTCAGCCATGACCCAGCGCTGAGATGAGCCACGAAGTGGAACAGACGGTGGCTGCGACCTACCAGACTGCGAGCTTCGCAGGCAAGGTGGCGTTCGTGACGGGTGCTGGCAGCGGCATTGGACGCACTACGGCGCTGGCGTTCGCGCGCCAGAGGGCGAGCGTGGTGATCGCTGATGTGGCCGAACACGGCAGCAAGGAAACGGCTCGCATGATCTCCGAGCTCGGCGGAAAGGCGCTCACCATGAGATGCGATGTCACCCAGGGTGAGGAGGTGAGGACGGCGCTGGATAAGGCGGTCAACATATTTGGGCGCCTCGACATCGCCTTCAACAACGCCGGCGCCGAACAAAAGGTCAACGCGACGGCCGACATCACCGAGGAGGAATGGGACCGGATCATCGCTATCAACCTCCGAGGCGTGTTCCTGTGCATGAAATATGAGATCCCGCTGATGCTGCAACACGGGGGAGGGGCGATCGTGAACACCTCCTCGGGCGCCGGAATCAGGGGTTTCGGAGGTGGGGCCGCGTACACCGCCGCGAAGCATGGCGTGATCGGCCTGACCAAAGATGCCGCGGTCGACTATGCGCCATCCAACATCCGGGTCAACGCCGTCTGCCCAGGAATCATCGACACCGAGATGATGCAGCGGTTCACCGGCGGCACCGCCGAGGGGCGCGACCGGGTGATCGCACAGGAGCCGATCGGGCGGATGGGGAAGCCAGAAGAGATTGCCGGCGCGGTCCTCTGGCTGTGTTCAGATGCGGCCGCCTTCGTCATCGGACACGCTATGGTCGTCGACGGCGGTCAGACTGTCTAGGAAACGATCGACGCCGCCCAGGCTTCGGGATGTAGACCGAAACGCGGTAAATCCGTGAGGCGATCTCATCTAGGCGTGTGGTCATGGTGCGCCTCCTTGCGCTTAGAAGGGAACCTCGGTGGTAAGTAGTCCCCGGGGTTGGCCATCGTCGGTCCCGGGACGGCCAGAAAGGATCCGGCAGAAGTCGGCGGCATCCATCACGATCTCTTCACCGCCCGTGCCGGAGCGCCAGCTGCCGCCGGCCGGGCCGGTGAGTACGAGTTGGTATGGCTGGCCGTGGCGGCGGGCCCACTCACCCACGACATCTGCGACGATGACGCCGTCGTGGTCGGCGGTGTGGACCGGGTCTTGACCGGTTGCGCGGGCCAGGTCCAGGCGGTGCATCCACGAGTCGCGAGTGAGGATCACATCGGTGACGTAGCCGAGTGACCATGTCTCCGGGGCACCGTTGACGACCTCCGGGTCCGGTAGGCGCCTGCGGCGTAGGAAGGCGGGAATCCGCCGGCGACCCCTGGCCCCGCGCAGGGTGACGCGATGCAGCTCTGCGCGCAACTCGTCGGGGCCGAGGTGCTGCCGCTCCGCGACTTGGAGGGCGGTCAGCGCGTCCACGCGAACCTGGCCGGGTTGTTGCCTGGCGTTGGCGGCGCGGGTTTGGCGCACCACTTCAAAGGGGGTTGAGAAAAGGTTCGCCTGGCCGGCGATATGTGCCACCAGCTGGCGCACGTCCCACTCGGTGCAGTCGGTGGGCCGAGTCCAGTCCTGAAGTTGAAGTGCCTCGACGGCGTCGGTGACGCGCTGGTACTCGGTCGCCGCCAGCCGCATCGCGGTCGGCCGTTCGATCGCAGGCTGGACAACCTCGGGACCTGGCCAGCTCGTCGTGGCGGTTGGGGTGTTCATGAAGTGCTCCTCGTGGCGGGCGTCCCATGATGCGAGCCCTGTGGTTGAGTTTTCAGCCGGGTTCGCGTCGGAGGGTCAGGGGGAAGGCCGACACCGTCAGCCCAGATATCGACCGTGCGGTCCAGCAGCGCTGACCACCGGGTGCCGCCAGGGTCATTGGCCAGCTGCTGATTGATCAGGCCGGCGATGATCGCGGTCCCAATATCGAAGTCGGCCGCGTCGCTCAGACCGATGCTGCGGAAGATTTGTTGTCCTAGCTCCAAAACCCGTAAAGCGGGTGCGTACGACTCCGCGCTGGGCTCGAAACCAGGGATGGTGCGCTGGTTCATGAGCTGGTGGCGGGAAGGATTGGCGACCGCGAAATCGAAGAAGACCCGGGCCAATCGGCGGATCGCGGCTCGGGGAGCCTGCGGGAGGTCTGCCAGCTCCGCCAACGCGACTTGCTCATACTTGCTCCACGCCTGGCCGAACATCGCATCGTAGATCGCATGCTTGGACGCGAAGTGGGCGTAGAGCGACGGCGCTCGCATGCCGACCCTCTCGGCCAGGTCGCGCAGAGTGAACTCGGCCAGGCCCTGCTCCTGCGCCAGTTCCCACGCGGCGTCGAGAATCTCCAGCCGAGTTGCCTCACGACGTTCGGCGATCCTATTGCGCCTAGGACTTCCTAACACAATTAGGAGCGTGCGCCTCTGAGGGGTGGATGTCAAGAGGGCCAGGCGTGCAGCGGGATCTCCAGAAGCGTGGAGTCATTACGGCCGTTGGACGCAACGATTTCTTCGAGGACGGCCACGTGATCATCACATCGGGCCAGCCGGCCAACAACACGCGCATGTCTAGCACCCATGACGGTCTGTCGGCCACGGAGCTAAGAGCCCGCAGCGTACCTGTCCGCAGCGCATCGAGGAGCTGCCGGGTGATTCGTCATCTTGCACCTGGCTAGGACATTTGGTGCGCCCACGAGGGAATCGAACGCCCAACCCGCTGGTTAAGAGTCCGACCCGGGCCATGCAGCGTCGTGTTGTTACTGGGCTTTTCCCTTGTCAGCACCGCATTCCACGCCTCAGAATCGTTTGGCCGACCGCGGCAACGATCACCACACCCGCCCACTACCTCCACGTAGCCAGCGCGGCCATGCGTCTGCTCGCTGAATCCTCCACGACTTTGGCCCGAATCAGAGCGAGCCGCCGACTCTAACCGACAACGCTGCTGGCCACATCCCTTCTGGCTTGGCCTCCAACGAACTTGATGAAGCATGGAGAAACACTTACGGACGTCATCGATCCGTCAAACGCATGGGACCCCCAACGCTCACTTAGACCGTTTCCGTCGCGGCTGATACGACGATCATGATCTTCTCCAAAGTTGGCGGCCATCTCGGGACATCCTGTGCACAGAATGAGAGCATGACGAGCCCGCCGCCGCTGATTCTTGTTGTGTCCGGTGATGAGGTTGTCCGGCGGCAACTCGTCCACGACATCGCCCACCGCTTCGGAGCGGACTACACGGTAGCGGCGGTGGCGACGACGGGTGCCGCGCTGGACCGGCTGGGTTCCCAGGCTTCGTCGGGAGCCGCTACCGCGCTCGTCATTGTCGATGAGCGGCTCGGGAACCCGCCGCCGTCTGCTTTCCTGCGCCGCATACATCAGCTGGAGCCTCAGGCGAAGCGGATCCTGCTGATCGAGCGTGGTAACTATTCCTCCCGGCATCCAGTGGTGACTGTGATGGCCCTCGGAGAGGTCGATTATCACCTGTTCGATCCCTGGTTTCCGCTCGAGCGGATCCTCTATCCCGGGATCAGCGAGTTCCTCGCCGCTTGGGACACCTCGCAGGATGCCCACAACGTTGCCCTCCGGATCGTCGGTCGCCCCGCCGCCGCGAGGTCGCACCAGGTCCGCGACCTGCTGACCAGAGCCGCGGTTCCCTTCTGGTTCCACGAACCCGAGACCGAGGCAGGCCGCCAAGCCCTTGCCGACGCCGGCGAGGACGGCACCCGATTGCCGGTGATGCTCTTCTACTCCGGGAACATCCTGGTGGATCCGAGCAACGCGGACGTAATCGAGGAACTCGGGATGACGATCCGGCCCAGCAGCACGTCCTGCGATCTCATGGTTCTCGGTGCCGGACCGGCAGGTCTGGCCGCAGCCGTCTACGCCGCGTCGGAAGGGCTCCGCACCATGGTGGTGGAACCGGAGGTGCCTGGGGGTCAGGCCGGCACGAGCTCCCTGATCCGCAACTACCTGGGTTTTCGCCATGGCGTGAGCGGTGAGGAGCTGGCCGGCCGCGCCAGCGAACAGGCTTGGCTCTTCGGCGCCGACATCGTGCTCGCTCAACGCGGGACGAAGCTCGAGCTGAGGGGCGATGACCGGGTCGTCTATACCAGCGACGGCAGCGCCGTTGCGGCACGGGCCGTCGTACTCGCGACGGGCGTAACCTGGCGCCGCCTTGACATTCCTAGCCTCGAGGCACTCGTTGGAGCCGGCGTGTTCTACGGAGCCGCCGGGGCCGAGGCTCAAGCCATGCGCGGCCGCGACGTGGTGGTCGTCGGCGGTGGCAACTCAGCCGGCCAGGCCGCGGTCCATCTCGCTCGGTACGCGCGCTCGGTCACGATGCTGGTGAGAGGTGCCGGCTTAGCTGCCACCATGTCGAAGTATCTGATCACCGAGATCACGAGCAACCCTGCCATCACCGTACGGGCGAGAACGGAGATTGTCGAAGGCGCCGGACTAGGTGGCCTTGAGACCCTTACCGTGATCGACCACACCACCGGACACGCCAAGACCATTCCGACAACGGCGCTCTTCGTGCTCATCGGGGCCCAGCCGCACACCGGCTGGCTCGCCGGTACGGTGGCGCGCGATCCCCAGGGCTATCTGCTTACCGGCCAGCCCGCAGCGGCCATGGATGCCGCGCCCGCCTGGCCGCTCGAGCGGTCGCCAATGCTCCTCGAGACCAGTGTCCCCGGAGTCTTCGCCGCTGGTGACGTGCGGTCTCGGTCAGTCAAAAGGGTGGCAGCAGCGGTGGGCGAAGGTGCCACCACCGTCCGCCTGATCCACGCGTACCTTGCCGGCGAGTATGCCTGACACTGGCCGCCTAAGTCTTTGATGCCCTGAGGTGAGCCTGGTTGATCTTGAAGGCAAACGCCGACTCGTACGTCGGTGTAACGTACGCGCGCTGGTCAGCCCAATCTGGCCTAACTCCTCGGCACTGAGGCTTGTCGAGGATGACCCGGTCGCCGGATGAACGCGGCTCTGATCAGGCGTGACAATCCGCCATGGTCTGGCCGGGCTGGCAAGATTCGAACTCGCGGCGCCTTGACCCCAGACATCGGCAGTGTGTCTGAGCATGTCCGCAGACGATAACTTCCCTAAAAATAGGGCGTTTACACTTTCACGCACTTCGGCGGACAGACTCAAAGGGTGGTCAGATCCATAGCGAAACTAAGCGACGCCCCTTGATCAGATCTGGGTGTTGGCGGGATTGCTATTGGCGGACTACGCCTCTGACTCCTTCGGCGCGAAAGTGGGAGGCGCTTGGCCCTCGCCCGTCAACCTCCGCGGCGCATGCTCAGGATGGGCTGGCTCAGATCGGACATATCGAGCCAGGCTCTTCGTGCAGAATTTTCGAGTGAATGGCCCGCCATCCCATCTCGATCCCGATGAGGACCGTCAGTCCGCGCGCGACGATCACCGTGTCGGGGCGCCCGATCAACTGCTGCACTCGCTCATGGCAGCTCCCTTGATCTTCGTTGGCTAAAGGTCCAGGTGCTGACGCGATTTATCTCCGGCCGAGATGATCTGCCGTAAAATCTTTCGGCCAGGGCAGCGCCATCTTGCGGTGGGCACCCAGATACGCATCGGTCCTGGCTCGCGGTTTCCCCAGGTGTAGTAGGGCACTGCGGTCAGCGCGACCAACTCTCCGGGTTCGTCCCGGGCTGGCGCACCCGCAAGACTGTAAGGCCACCACGA
>JAJTCL010000046.1 GCA_021323255.1 Propionibacteriaceae bacterium
CCCGAGCTCGTCTTCCTGCTGGCCTCCGACCTCGCTGTTTTAGATCACCACAGCGGCGAGGTATGGCTGGTGGCCAATGCCATCAATTTCGACAACACCCATGAGCGCGTTGACGAGGCGTACGCCGATGCAGTGGCTCGGGTCCAGTCCATGACCGAGCTGCTCATCCAGCCCACACCGGCAGGCGTGGTGGTGGCCGGCTTTGGCGAAACAACCCTGCCTATCCGCCGTCAGCGCACCCCCGAGGCGTACCAACGGGCCGTGAGTTCTGCGGTGGAGGAGATCAAGGCGGGCGAGGCGTTCCAGATCGTTGTCAGCCAACGGTTCGAGGTGGACACCAAGGCCGACGCGCTGGATATCTACCGCGTACTCCGCCTCACCAACCCGAGCCCGTACATGTACCTGCTCAGACTGGACGGATTCGACATCATCGGGTCCTCTCCAGAGGCTCTGGTCACCGTCCAAGGGGCGACAGCGGTCACCCATCCCATCGCCGGCTCGAAGCCGCGCGGTGCCACGCCTGCCGAGGACGCCGCCCTGGAGGCCGAGCTGCTCGCGGATCCCAAAGAACGTGCCGAGCACGTCATGCTGGTCGATCTTGGCCGCAACGACCTTGGCAGGGTCTGCGGGCCGGGCACTGTGGAAGTGGTGGAGTTCATGGAAGTGCGCCGCTACAGCCACATCATGCATCTGGAGTCGACAGTCACCGGCACGATTGCTGAGGACTGCACCGCACTCGACGTGGTCATGGCGGCCTTCCCGGCCGGGACGTTGTCCGGTGCCCCCAAGGTCCGTGCCATGGAGATCATCGACGAGCTCGAGGTTTCCCGTCGAGGTCTTTACGGCGGAGTCGTGGGCTATCTGGACTTTGCCGGTGACGCCGACGCCGCGATCGCGATCCGGACGGCTTTGTTGCGTGATGGAGTGGCGTACGTGCAGGCCGGAGGCGGAATTGTCGCCGACTCGCACCCTCCCACCGAAGATCAGGAGACCCAGAACAAAGCTGCCGCGGTGGTTCGGGCGATCTCAGTGGCCGAGAACTTCACTGCGGTCCAGCCGGCGATCTCTCATGCGGCGGCCGGAGTCGATGCCGGATGAGGAGCAGGACACTGGCATTCGGTGGTTTGTTCATCGGTAGTGCGTTGGCACTGCTCGCGAGTCAACAACCGTGGTGGCGCGCCACCGGCGAAGGCGTGGTCCTGAGTGTCAGCGGTACCGAAGCAACCGGAGGACTGAGCCAAGCACTTGCCATAGTTGCGCTGGCCGGCACTTTGTTGATGCTGGCGCTGCAGGCCGGCGGACGCCGCATGACCGGCGGGCTGTTGCTCCTGGTCGGCGTCGGGATCGCCGTTGTGGGGGTACTTGGCTTGCAGCCCAGTGCCGACGCCGTCCGTGGCCGGGTGCACGAAGTGAGCCTGGCGGAGAGGTTCGAACTCGGTGTCACGGTTTGGCCGTGGGCCTTCACCGCTGCCGGGGCGATGGTTGCGGTAGCGGCCGTATTGACGACGATCACGGCCGGAACTTGGGCAGCACGTTCCGACCGTTTCCAATCCGCGCCCGACAAGTCAAAGGTTCTTGCCTCCGATGAGCCCGTTGAGCTGTGGAAGGCCCTGGATGCGGGGGTCGATCCGACCGATTCACCGCGCGATGCGGGAGCAACCAACAACACCACTGATCACGACACGGCCGAGGCGCCGTACCCCGATGTGCATGATCCGGACCCAAGCGCCACAATGGATGGCACCGAAGGGCGACGCGGAGCGCAGTAGCGCGACGGGTAGCGGAGTTCTGAACGGTACGTGCTCGGAATGCAGATCCCGATCGGCGGAAACGAGGGAACCATGGCAGGCACAACGCAGCGCTCACATGTGACCGGTCCGACCAACAGGCGCGGCAAGCACGTACACCACGGCCGCACTCTCGCGGCTTGGGTCGGCTCGGTCATCGGACTGGTCGCGTTCGTCGTCGGCGGAATCGCGGTCGTCTTCCAGATCTG
Organism: Propionibacteriaceae bacterium; assembly: GCA_021323255.1. Lineage (GTDB taxonomy): Bacteria > Actinomycetota > Actinomycetes > Propionibacteriales > Propionibacteriaceae > Microlunatus. The sequence continues at coordinate 1,997 of JAJTCL010000046.1, forward strand.
GTGGCTGTTCTGGGCCTGTGTCGGTTTGGCCGTAGTGGCCCTGATTGTGACGGTAGTCATGCAGCGCATGGGCTACGGGGCACACTGATCGGTCCGATTGTGGGTGCTCTAGACGACATCATCGCCGGGGTCCGAGAGGATCTGGCAGTTCAGCAGGCCAGGGTTCCACTGGACCGGTTGAAGGAGAGATGTCAACACATCGACCCGGCCATCGATCCGATGCCGAGGTTTCGCGGTCCAGGGGTAGCGGTGATCGCCGAGGTCAAGCGATCCAGCCCCAGCAAGGGCTCCCTAGCCGAAATCGCCGATCCGGCTGCACTTGCGGTGGAGTACGAGGCCGGTGGTGCGTCGGCAATCTCGGTACTGACCGAGCAGCGGCATTTCGCGGGGTCGCTGGATGATCTTGTCCGAGTCCGCTGCGCGGTAGACGTTCCCGTTCTCCGTAAGGACTTCGTGGTTACCGCATACCAGCTATTTGAGGCGCGAGCCGCGGGCGCCGACCTGGTGCTGCTGATCGTTGCTGCGCTGTCTGACGCGGAACTGGTATCCCTCGTCGAGCGGGCTCGCTCGATCGGGCTGACCCCACTGGTTGAGGTGCATACCGCCGATGAGGTACATCGGGCGATTGATGCCGGTGCCATGATCATCGGTGTCAATGCGCGTAACCTCCAGACGCTCAAGGTTGAGACCTCGACCTTCAGGCGGCTTGCGCCGCTGATTCCAGACGGCATTGTCCGGATAGCGGAGTCAGGCGTACGCGGACCGCATGATGTGATCGACTTGGCGCGGGCTGGAGCGGACGTGGTACTGGTCGGCGAGGCCCTGGTGACAGGCCGGGATCCGCGCAGCGGAGTGGCCGACCTGGTGGCCGCGGGGGCGCACCCGGCGGTGCACAAGTCATAGGCCGGTCACCTCACGCGCACACCTCAGAGTAAGGAACCCGAGTCGTGTCAAGGCAGTCCGCCGTGACCTCGGAGCTGCCGCTGGGTGGCTCGCTGCCGGATGCAAGCGGCCATTTCGACAGGTTCGGCGGAAGGTTCGTACCGGAAGCGCTGTTCGCGGCGCTGTTGCAGCTGGAAGAAGAATTCCGCGCGGCGGTGGCGGATCCGCGTTTCACGTCCGAGCTGAGTGAGCTGTTGGCCGATTACACCGGACGGCCGAGCCCGATCACCGAAGCCAAACGGTTCAGCGAACACGCCGCTGTAACCCCGGCTGGACAGCTCCCGCGCATCCTGCTGAAGCGAGAGGATCTGAACCACACCGGCTCCCACAAGATCAACAATGTTCTTGGGCAGGCGCTGCTCACCCGGCGGATGGGCAAGACACGGGTCATTGCCGAGACCGGCGCAGGTCAGCATGGCGTCGCGACCGCCACTGCCGCCGCGCTGTTCGGGCTCGACTGCACCGTCTACATGGGCAAGATCGACACCGAACGGCAGGCCCTCAACGTCGCTCGAATGCGGCTGCTCGGTGCAGAGGTGATCGCCGTCGAGTCTGGCACGCAGACCCTGAAAGACGCGATGAACGATGCGATGCGCGACTGGGTCGCCTCGGTCGACCACACCCACTACTTGATTGGCAGTGTTGCCGGTCCCCATCCCTTCCCCTTGCTGGTCCGTGAGTTTCAACGGGTGATCGGTACCGAAGCCCGGGCCCAGCTGCTGGATCGTTTCGGCCGGCTGCCGGATGCAGTGGCCGCATGCGTTGGTGGTGGTTCCAATGCGATGGGCATCTTCGCCGACTTCATCCCCGACCCCGATGTGGCGCTGTATGGCTTCGAGGCCGGCGGCGAGGGCATTGAAACGGGGCAGCACGCAGCCACTATCTCGGCGGGAGAGATCGGCGTGCTGCACGGAATGCGGACCTTTGTGCTGCAAGACGAGGACGGGCAAACCAAGGCGTCACATTCCATCTCCGCCGGACTGGACTATCCAGGTGTCGGACCAGAACACTCCTGGCTCCACCAGATAGGTCGCGCTCAGTACGAGGCGATCACCGACGCCGAGGCCATGGATGCTTTCCGGCTGCTCTCACAGACCGAGGGCATCGTTCCAGCGATCGAGTCGGCGCATGCCCTGGCTGGGGTGCTCAAGGTAGGACCTCGTTTGCCGGCCAGCGAGGCCGGAGAGCGGCCGCTGATCCTGGTCAACCTTTCCGGCCGCGGCGACAAGGATGTGGACACTGCCATCAGCTGGTTCGGCCTGAACACCGCCGGCACGGCAACGGAGTCCGCGGTCGCCCCGCCCGGCGGCGGGCCCGAACGGTGAGCACCGATCCTGGGCATACCGGGCGGATGCTGCTCCAGATCCGAGGGCAGGGTCGCGGCGGGCTAGCGGGATTTCTTCATGTCGGCTACCCGACGCTGGACATCTCGCTGCAGGCCCTGAAGGCGCTCACTGGAGAGGGTGACTCCGAGGGTGTCGACCTTGTCGAAGTCGGTCTGCCGTACAGCGATCCGATGATGGACGGGGCGACGATCCAACGCGCCGGAACCAGGGCGCTGCAACGAGGCGTGCGAACGCGGGACGCCTTTAGGGCCGTGGAAGCCGTGGCGAGTTGCGGCACTTCGGCTGTGGTGATGACGTATTGGAACCTCGTCGAGCGGTACGGCACCGACCGGTTTGCCCGCGATCTCGCCTCCGCAGGCGGAGCGGGAATGATCACTCCGGACCTCACCCCGAACGAGGCGCAAGAGTGGCTGAGAGTTTCTGATGCGTACGGTCTGGACCGGATATTCCTGGTGTCGCCCTCATCGACCGACGAGCGGCTCCGATCCACTGTGGCGGCTTGCCGCGGGTGGGTTTATGCCACCTCGTTGATGGGTGTGACCGGCGCTCGAACGCAGACCTCAGCGGCCGCTCCCGAGCTAGTGCTGCGGGTACGTGAGGTGGCTCCGTCCGCCCTGGTCGGAGTCGGCCTGGGCGTGTCCAACGGCGAGCACGCGCGCGAGGTAGCAAGCTTCGCTGACCTGGTGATCGTCGGTTCGGCGCTGGTCAAGACCTTGCTGGATGCCGAGGAGGCGGGACGACCGGAGGATCTCACCGGACTTCGCGCCGTCGTTGCTGATCTTGCCGCTGGCGTACGCGCCGGCCCGACCGAGCGCAACAGAGAGCGCTCGGCGGCCGTGGCATCGGGAACTTCACAGCGATCCCCAGGGTTAGTCGGGACGTGAGCGGTACCGTACGCGCCGCCGGAACACGGTCGGCGACCGCGGCGGCAGACATGGCGCGGCTGAGCATTGTCGCCTGCTCGCTGCTTGCTGTTGGTGTACTCCTGCTGATCTCTGGTTGCACGACGGCGCCGACTGCCACACACGGCCAACGGAATGCCGATCCGGCCGGGTACACCGGTGGATCCTCGCTGCCTGAGCCGTATTCGATGCCCGAGGTCTCCCTGACTGACACTTCGGGACGGGCCTACAACCTCGCCACCACCCCGTCCAAGCCGGTCACCCTGCTGTTCTTCGGCTACACCCACTGCCCCGATGTCTGCATTGCGGTGCTCTCGGATGTATCGCTGGCGCTGCAGCGGTTGGCACCGGCCGACCGAGACCACATTCAACTCATCTTCATTACGACAGACCCGGCCCGCGACAACGAGAAGCAGATCCGGCACTATCTCGATCGGTTCAATCCCAGCTTCGTCGGGCTCACCGGCCAGATGGCCACGATCAAGCGAGCTGCCAGCGAAGTGGGTGTGGACATTGAAGGCAAAAGGAAGCTGTCCAGCGGCGATTATGAGGTGGGGCACTCAGCTCAGGTGATCGGATTCAGCCGCAATTCAGGAGTAGTGATTTGGACGCCAGGCACGCCGGTCGCCGCGCTCAAGCATGACTTCGCTCTGCTCCTGGCGCGCTCGCGTTGAGCGCTCCCGCCATCACTGAGCCGCGGTTTGCCCCGGTTGCGCGTTGGGTGTCGACGGGGGCGCGACTCGTGCTCGGGGGTGTGTTCTTGTTGGCCGGCGTGCTCAAGGCCGTTGATCCGCAGTCTTCGGCTGCGGCGGTGCGGGCCTACCAGTTGCTCCCGAATTCCCTCGCAACCGTCGTGGGATGGGGTCTGCCGTTTGCGGAGATCGCTTTGGGCCTGTTACTGCTCGCTGGGATCGCCACCCGGGCGGTCGCCGCCGCCGCGGCAATACTGCTTGTGGTCTTCATCGCCGCGGTTGTCTCCGTTGCGGCTCGAGGCCTGAGCATCGACTGCGGCTGCTTCGGTGGAGGTGGTGAGGTGGCTCCTGGTCAGACGGCGTACGGCATGGAACTAGTTCGCGACGCGGGCCTGCTGCTGCTTGCGGTCTGGCTGGTGTGGCAGCCGCGTAGCCGGCTGGCCTTGGAACGGTTTGCCGGCGCTCGGACCGGGGCACCGCAATGAGCGGTGCCAAGAACATGAACGCCCGCGAACGTGCCCGCCTGGCGGCTGAGCAAGCCGCGGCCCGCAAGCGGGACCAGCGCATCCTGATCGCGGTGATCGCAGGCTTTGTCTTGGTCGTGGTGGCCGCTGGCATCGGGTTCCAGGCCTGGCGGACCACCCGATCCCCATCGGTCGCACCGTCCAGCTCGCTGCCGGCCACCCCGGTCACCATCAGCGACGGACGGCCGATCGTTCTCGGTTCGCCCCAGGCGCCAGCGACCATCACCTTGTATGAGGACTTCCACTGCCCGCACTGCGCCGAGTTCGAGGAGCAGTACGGGCCGGTCATCAGGGAAGCTCAGGAGAGTGGGGCAGCCCGTGTCGAGCTGTATCCACTCAGCTTCATCGACGAGGGCTCAGTGGCGGCCGCAAACGCCATGGCGTGCGCAGCCGAAGCCGGTTTCGGGCAGAACTATTACCTCGGCTTGTTTGCCAATCACACGCTGCAATGGAGGGATGAGCAGCTCCTGGACCTGGCAGCCAAGGTCGGCGGGTCGTCCTCGGCAACGTTCACAACCTGCGTGACGAGCAAGGCGCGTGCCGACTGGGTATCCTCGATCGCCACCGTCGCAGAGAAGAACGGCGTCACTGCGACGCCGACCATGTTCATCAACGGCGATCTGATCGATATCCAGAATCTGACCCCGGAGGCACTGCGGACGATGATCACGACTGCGACGCAGAAATAACCGAGGAGCCCGGATCCTTGGTTGACATAGGGTTGCCGTCACGAAGGTGAGCGAAGGAAGAATAGGCGTTATGGGGACATTGCGGTGACGGTCAGCTGGGCACCCGCTGTGATGTCCATCCCCAGTCCTAGCACGAACATCTGGTACATCGGCGCCTTCCCGCTCCGCGCGTACGCGCTGTGCATCATCGCCGGAATCATCGTTGCGCTGATCATCGCAACCCGGCGGTGGCAAGCCCGAGGTGGCACCGGCGACAGCATGGAACTGATGGTGGTGGTCGGCGTGCCTTTCGGGATAGTCGGCGCGCGCCTCTACCACGTGATCACCGACTACCAGCTCTACTTCGGCCCAGGGCGGCAACCGCTGGACGCCCTGAAGATCTGGCAAGGAGGCCTCGGGGTCTGGGGCGCCATTGCGTTCGGCGTGCTCGGCGGCTACCTGGTGGCACGGCGTCGCAAGATCGCCTTCCCTGCGGTGCTCGATGCCATCGCACCAGCGATCCTGGTGGCCCAGGCCATCGGCAGGCTGGGCAACTGGTTCAACCAGGAGCTGTTCGGCCGACCCACCACATTGCCGTGGGGGCTGGAAATCGCAACCGACTACCGCCCGGCCGGATACACCCAGTTCGCCACATTCCACCCGACTTTCCTGTACGAGATCCTGTGGAGTCTTGCGGCCGCGCTTCTGCTGGTCTGGCTGGACCGACGGTTCCGGCTCGGTCACGGTAAGGTCTTCGCGCTCTACGTCATGCTGTACTGCGCCGGTCGGTTCTGGATCGAGGCACTGCGGATCGATACTGTCAACGAGATCGGCGGATTTCGCCTCAACAACTACACCGCACTGATCGGTTTCGTCGTCGCACTCGTCTGGTTCATCTGGCTGATCCGTAACAGACCGGGTCGGGAAGAAATCGTCGAGGGCATCGGGCTGAGTGTGGAATCTATTGCCGAAAGCACCGCGACGAAGACTTCCTCAGCCGACGAGGCGCTTGAGGCAGACGAGTTGCCCGGCAACGACGTGGCAAGCCCAGCAACAACCCAAGACCCCAGCTCTCGGGGGTAGTTTCTCTGCTCGCGCGGCGCCCAGGGAAGCTGGTGCCGTCGTCACTCTTCGCGAACGACGCTAGTTGCGTTGTTCACTCCGCTCTCCGGGGCGGATCGATCCTCCACACAGCTCGCCGCTGGGGCTGGTGCTCGCCACGCTCGCGCCCTTTTGTCTAGATCATCAGCGGGCGCCAACCGACGCTCGCAAAGCAGTTTCACATTCCACGATCACGGCCGCGTGCGTTACCCTTTGCATCAACTTTGGGCCAATGTTGTCCTGCAAGCTCTGTAGCGCGCACGTTCGCCCCGAAGCTGTGCCGCTCAGCCGTAACCCGTGACGGAGGCCCCCGACTCTGCCACTGGCGTCGACAACGGGAGTTTGTTTATGACAACTGCTCATGCCCTCTCGAGGATCCGCAAGGCTGAGGGCCTTTACGATCCGGCCTTCGAACATGATTCCTGTGGCGTCGCCTTTGTCGCGACCCTGACTGGAGTCCCCAGCCGAGACATCATCGACCAGGGCCTCGAGGCGTTGAGCAATCTGGACCATCGCGGTGCGGTTGGTGCTGACCCCAAGACCGGCGACGGCGCCGGGATGCTGCTGCAGATTCCGGATGACTTCTTCCGTGGTGAAGTGGATTTCGATCTCCCGCGACAGGGCGAATACGCCGTTGGCAACGCTTTCCTCCCCACCGATCCCGAGCTGGCGGCCAAGGCCAAGGCCAACATCGAGCAGATTGCATCGGAAGAGAACCTGTCTGTTCTCGGCTGGCGCCGAGTCCCCACCAACGACTCAACGCTGAGCGACCTCACCAGATCGAACATGCCCTACTTCGAGCAGCTGTTCCTGGCCGCGCAGGGCACACCATTGCGAGGCCTCGCATTGGATCGGCTGGCCTACTGCCTGCGGCGCAGGGCACAGCACGAGACTGGCATCTACTTCGCGTCCCTGTCGTGCCGCACCATCGTCTACAAGGGCATGTTGACCACCGCGCAGTTACCGCAGGTCTTCCCTGAGCTGCTTGATGATCGGATGGCGAGCGCCCTCGTCGTGGTCCACTCCCGGTTCTCCACCAACACCTTCCCCGCCTGGGAGCTGGCCCATCCGTTCCGGATGATCGCTCACAACGGTGAGATCAATACCGTGATGGGCAATCGCAACTGGATGCGTGCCCGCGAGGCATTGCTGGCCAGCGATGTCATTCCCGGCGATCTGGAGCGGTTGTTCCCGATCTGTACGCCCGACGCGTCAGACTCGGCCTCCTTCGACGAAGTGGTGGAGCTACTGCATCTGGGTGGGCGTTCGCTGCCACACGCCATGCTGATGATGATTCCGGAGGCCTGGGAGAACAACCCGCAGATGGATCAGGCCCGCCGCGACTTCTACGCCTTCCATTCCTGCCTGATGGAGCCGTGGGACGGCCCAGCTGGAGTGGTGTTCACCGACGGCACCGTGGTGGGCGGCGTGCTGGATCGCAACGGCCTGCGTCCCGGGCGATTCTGGGTGACCGATGACGGCTTGGTGGTGCTGGCGTCAGAGGCCGGAGTGCTGGACATCCCGCAGGACAAGATCATCCAGAAGGGCCGGCTGCAGCCCGGCCGGATGTTTCTTGTGGATCTTGACAAGCATCGCATCGTGTCCGACGAGGAGATCAAGGCCGAGCTCGCCGCAGCTGCACCGTACGGTGAGTGGCTCATCGGGGGCAGGATCTTGCTCTCCGACCTGCCCGATAGAGAGCACGTGGTCCACACCCATGCCTCGGTGACTCGTCGTCAGCAGGTTTTCGGCTACACCGAAGAGGAGTTGCGGCTGATCTTGGCCCCGATGGCCTCCACTGGTGTCGAGCCGCTCGGTTCCATGGGTACGGACACACCGTTGGCAGCGCTCAGTGACAAGCCGCGGCTGCTGTTCGACTACTTCGCCCAACTCTTCGCCCAGGTGACCAACCCCCCGTTGGATGCGATCCGCGAGGAGTTGGTGACCTCGCTGTACAACACGATCGGTCCGGAATGTAACCTGCTCGAGCCCAGTCCCGCCTCCTGCCGCCGCTTGGTGTTGCCGTTCCCGGTGCTGGACGACGATGCCCTGAGCAAGATCGTCAAGATCAATCGTGAGGGGGACCTTCCCGGGTATCAGACTTATGTGGCCCGCTGCCTCTACGAGGTGGGCGGGGGAGCGGCGGCGCTGACTGCCAAGCTGGACGAGCTCTGCGCTGAGATCTCCGCGGCGATCGCGGACGGAGCCAGAATCATTCTGCTGTCCGATCGGAATTCGAATGCCGAGCTGGCCCCGATCCCCTCCCTGCTGTTCACCGCAGCGGTGCATCATCATCTGGTCCGGGAGAAGAGCCGGACCCAGGTCGGGTTGATTGTTGAGGCCGGCGACGTACGCGAGGTGCACCATGTTGCGCTGCTCATCGGCTACGGCGCCGCTGCGGTGAATCCATATCTGGCCATCGAGTCGGTGGAAGATCTGGCGCGCCACCGGGTCTACACCAGCGTCGAGCCGGAGAAGGCGGTCCGCAACGTCATCAAGGCACTCGGCAAAGGGGTGCTCAAGGTGATGAGCAAGATGGGTGTCTCAACTGTGGCCTCCTACACCGGGGCCCAAATCTTCGAGGCGCTTGGCCTTTCCCGGGAGGTGGTCGACCGCTATTTCACCGGCACCACGAGCAAGCTCGGCGGCGTGACTCTGGAACAGATCGCGGAGGAGGTGCGCAGGCGGCATCTCACCGCGTACCCAAGCGACGGGATACCGCTGGCCCACCGGTTGCTGCCCGTCGGTGGTGAATACCAGTGGCGCCGCGAAGGCGAGCCGCACTTGTTCGACCCCGAGACGGTCTTCCGGCTGCAGCATTCGACGCGCTCAGGCCGCTACGACATCTTCAAGCAATACACCCACCACATCGACACGCAATCCGAGCGGCTGATGACGTTGCGTGGCCTGCTGAAGTTTGCCTCCGATCGCCCGCCGATTCCGATTGAGGAAGTGGAGCCGGTCAACGAAATCGTCAAGCGCTTCTCTACTGGAGCCATGTCGTACGGCTCGATCAGCAAGGAGGCGCACGAGACGCTGGCGATCGCCATGAACAGACTCGGCGGCAAGTCCAACACCGGTGAAGGCGGGGAAGACAAAGATCGTCTCTACGATCCGGAGCGACGCAGCGCGATCAAGCAAGTCGCCTCGGGTCGCTTCGGCGTCACCTCGGACTATCTCACCAATGCCAGCGATCTCCAGATCAAGATGGCCCAGGGCGCCAAGCCCGGGGAGGGCGGACAGCTGCCGGGTCAGAAGGTCTATCCGTGGATCGCCACGACGCGACATTCCACACCAGGAGTGGGGCTCATCTCACCGCCTCCCCACCACGACATCTACTCGATCGAAGATCTCAAACAGCTGATCCACGACTTGAAGTGCTCCAACCCGTCCGCCCGGGTGCACGTCAAGCTCGTCGCTGAGGTAGGCGTCGGTACCGTCGCCGCCGGGGTCGCCAAGGCCAAGGCGGACGTGGTGCTGATCTCCGGTCACGACGGCGGCACGGGCGCGGCACCGCTCACCTCGTTGAAGCATGCCGGCGGCCCCTGGGAGCTCGGTCTTGCCGAAACGCAGCAGACGTTGCTGCTGAATGGTCTCCGAGACCGGATCGTGGTGCAGGTCGACGGGCAGCTGAAAACCGGTCGCGACGTGATCATCGGCGCCCTGCTCGGAGCGGAGGAGTTCGGCTTCGCAACTGCTCCGTTGGTAGTCAGCGGTTGCATCATGATGCGGGTCTGCCATCTTGACACCTGCCCGGTGGGGGTGGCCACGCAGAATACCGAGCTTCGCTCGAAGTTCACCGGTAAGCCAGAGTTCGTGATCAACTTCTTCGAGTTCATTGCCGAGGAAGTCCGCGAACACCTTGCAGCGCTGGGCTTCCGATCCCTGGCTGAGGCGATCGGCCATGTGGAGGTACTCGATACCACGCGTGCGGAGGCGCATTGGAAGGC
>JAJTCL010000353.1 GCA_021323255.1 Propionibacteriaceae bacterium
TGGATGCCGATGCGGTGCAATTTCTGCTGGGTGATCGGGCCCACGCCCGGAATGACACCGACTTTCATCGGTCGCAGCAACTCCTGCTCGTGGCCGGCTTCAACAACGGAGCTGCCGTCCGGCTTGACCAGCTCGCTGGCCACCTTGGCGACGAACTTCGACGTAGCGACTCCCACTGAGGCGCTCAGACCGTTCGTGGTTGCCCGAACATCGTCCTTGAGCTGGGAGATCAACAGCTCCAAGGCGGTTCGGCTGAAGTCCACAGCGGTTGTCGATGCCCTGAGGTCGACGAAGGCCTCATCCAAGGAGAGCGGCTCAACGAGCGGCGACAGCCGGTGCAGCACATCCATCACCTGACGGCTTGCCGCGCGATATGCGCCGAACCGGCCGGCAAGGAATGCCGCATGTGGACAGCGTCGCCGCGCCTCATGCATCGGCATGGCCGACCGCACGCCAAACACGCGTGCCTCGTACGAGGCGGTGGCTACGACTCCCCGCTGACCGAGACCGCCCACAACGACCGGTTTCCCGCGAAGCGATGGCTTGTCACGCTGCTCGACTGACGCGAAGAAGGCGTCAAGATCGAGGTGGAGCACTGACGGCTCGCGTCGCACGGATCTCATTCTGCTGTCATTCTGCTGCGAGCGTCGGGAATCGCGCGCCGCCGCACGGAGGAGAAGCGAGCGGAGGTGTTCTGCCCTCTGGGAGCGACGACGACGGCGGTGGATCCAAAGCGCGATGCGCGAGCAGCATTTTAATAGTGCTGCGACCTAGCCAACTGCGCGTTGAGGCCTGGCGAGAGTGGGTAAGGATAATGCTCGTAGCGTTGTTGCCTAGGGGTTCGGGGATTACCTGGGGCAGGAGAGAGCGTCGTGCTGGAACAATCGGACAGGCTGTCGGGACAGAGCGTGGACATGTGGCCGGGCAGGCCATACCCGCTGGGTGCGACGTTCGTGTGGCACGCGTACATTCCGCGGATTCAGCCCGGCCAGCGTTATGGCTATCGGGTCTACGGTCCCCACGATCCCGCCAAAGGTCATCGGTGCAACCCGTCCAAGTTCCTGCTCGATCCGTACGCGAAAGCCATCAGTGGTCAGATCGACGGCGACGAATCGCTGTTCTCCTACCGGTTCGCCGATCCGACCGTGTTCAATGATCTCGACTCCCGCGGCCACACCATGCTGTCAGTGGTGACTACGCCCTATTTCGATTGGGGCCATGATCGACCGCCACAGCACCAGTATCACGAGAGCATCATCTACGAGATGCACGTCAAGGGTCTCACCATGACTCATCCGGGCATCCCGGAGGATGTGCGAGGCAGCTATGCGGCCATCGGCCACCCGGTGATCATTGACCACTTGACCTCGCTCGGCGTTACCGCGATTGAGCTGTTGCCGGTGCATCAGTTCGTCAACGACTCTCATCTGGTTGACCGAGGGCTGTCCAACTATTGGGGCTACAACACCATTGGCTTCCTGGCCCCGCACAACGGCTATGCCAGCGGCCTCGACGTAAGTCAGCAGACCACCGAGTTCAAGGCGATGGTCAAGTCACTGCATGAAGCCGACATCGAAGTGATCTTGGATGTGGTCTACAACCACACCGCAGAAGGCAACGAGCTGGGGCCGACCATCGCCTTCCGGGGCATCGACAATGCGGCTTACTACCGGCTGGTCGACGGCGCCAAGCAGCACTACTACGACACCACCGGCACCGGCAACAGCCTGCTGATGCGCAACCCGCACGTACTTCAACTGATCATGGACTCGTTGCGGTACTGGGTCTTGGAGATGCACGTCGACGGGTTCCGATTTGATCTTGCGGCGACCCTCGCCCGGCAGTTCCACGAGGTGGACAAGTTGTCGGCTTTCTTCGACATCATCCAGCAGGATCCGGTGATCTCCCAGGTCAAACTGATTGCCGAACCGTGGGATCTGGGCGACGGCGGCTATCAGGTCGGAAACTTCCCTCCATTGTGGACGGAGTGGAACGGAAAGTATCGCGACACCGTGCGTGACTTCTGGCGAGGAGAGCCGGCATCCTTGGCTGAGTTCGCGTCCCGGATCACCGGATCCAGCGACCTCTACGAGCACTCGGACCGACGGCCTACCGCGTCGATCAACTTCGTGGTTGCCCATGACGGCTTTACGCTGCGCGACCTGGTGTCCTACAACGAGAAGCACAATGAGGCGAATGGCGAGGGCGGCAACGACGGTGAAAGCCATAACCGATCCTGGAACTGCGGCGTAGAGGGCGAGACCGACGATCCGGCCGTCAACGCGTTGCGACTACGCCAGCAGCGGAACTTCATCACCACCATGATGGTGAGCCAAGGTGTTCCGATGCTGGCCCACGGAGATGAGCTCGGCCGTACCCAAGGGGGCAACAACAACGTCTACGCCCAGGACAACGAAATCTCCTGGGTGCATTGGGATCTGGATGCCGATCGGAAGGATCTGCTCGCCTTCACCTCAGCAGCGATCGGGCTGCGTAAGGCTCATCCCATACTGCGCCGGCGCCGGTTCTTCGCCGGTGATGCCGCACACGGGGGGCTGAGTGAGCTGGGTGACATTTTGTGGTTCAAGCCAGACGCATCTGAGATGGATGAGGCTGATTGGAACTCCGGATTCGCCCGCAGTCTGATGGTCTTTCTCAACGGCGACGCGATCCCCGAACTCGACGCGGTGGGTCGCCGGATCACCGACGACCACTTCCTGCTGCTGTTCAATGCCCACACCGAACCGATCAGGTTCACCCTGCCGTCGGCGGCCTACGGCCAGAACTGGTTGGTGCGACTTGACACTGCCACCGGTCAGGTCGACCCGCCCAACGCTCGACCCTGGCGAGCCCGGTCTACGCATCGCGTCGAGGCGCACTCGATGATGGTGTTATCTACAACGGTCGTGCCGGCGGCTGAGCGGGCAGCTGCGGAGTCCCGGGCGCAGCGAGCCACAGCATCGGCCGCCAAGGCGCCCATTCAGACTCCGATGCCGACATGACAACGCATCCCTGAAAGGTGGCTTATTCGAGCTGTCACTGGGAATATTGCTGAGCAGGAGCGGGATGATAAAGGCGGCTGCCAGGCCGCTTCCGCACTCTAGTGGTCAGCGAGGAGTGAGTCATGACGGTTCAGCCCCCGGCACCAAGCCCTGCAACCCCCTCACCAGTTGACCGCGGCTCGGGCAGGCATCGGGTCGTGATCATCGGTTCCGGTTTCGGCGGTCTCTGGGCCACCGAAGCCCTGGCGAAGGCTCCCGTTGATGTCATCATGATCAGCGGAACCTCACACCACCTGTTCCAGCCACTGCTATACCAAGTGGCGACCGGCGTGCTGTCCGAAGGCGAGGTGGCGCCGGCAACCCGTGAGGTGCTCAAGAACCAGAAGAATGCGACGGTGTTGCTCGGTCGAGTCACCGATATCGACATCAAAGCCAAGACGGTCACCTCGGTCAGTCCGCTGGGCACCACCGTCACCCCGTACGACAGCTTGATCGTGGCCGCTGGTGCGGGTCAGTCGTATTTCGGTAATGATCAATTCTCCGAGTTCGCCCCAGGGATGAAGAGCATCGACGATGCCTTGGAGCTGCGCGGTCGCATCTTCGGGTCCTTCGAGCTCGCTGAGCTTTGTGATGACCCGGCGGAGCGCGAGGAGTGGCTGACTTTCGTTGTGGTCGGCGCCGGCCCGACGGGCGTAGAGATGGCGGGGCAGATCAGCGAGCTGGCACACCGCACGCTGCGCCGCGACTTCCGGCGTATCGACACCACAAAAGCGAAGATCATCCTGCTGGATGCCGCCCCGGCGGTGCTGGGCATGTTCGGCGACAAGCTCTCTGGTGCCGCTCGCAAACAGCTCGAGGACATCGGCGTTGACGTCGAACTCAACGCCAAGGTGGTCGGTGTCGACAACACCGGCGTCGATATCGTCGACGCTGACGGCAACCAGCGGCGGATCCGCAGCCGGTGCAAGGTGTGGGCTGCCGGGGTGAGTGCATCACCACTTGGGAAGCAGCTTGCAGAGCAAAGTGGCGGTGAAGTCGA
>JAJTCL010000354.1 GCA_021323255.1 Propionibacteriaceae bacterium
CCACCAGCTGAGGACGCCAACCCGTGGCTCGCCATAGCTGCATCTTGGCAGCCCCAGATCGGCACAGCGCCAGCCTATTGGCCGGCGCCGCTCGTGCGACGGAGCAGGTGGTGTGCACTGATCACCACCGCCCAGAGGAACGGAATGAACGTGCTGCCCAAAGAGGTCACCGAGGTGATCACAGGAACAGCGGTAACTGGGCAACCACGGTCACTGCGCTGCCATGTGGTGGAACCGGTTCTTGATCAGCATCGCCGCGGGCACTGTTGCTGCCGCCAGAAACTGGCCGCGAGGTAGCGCCGAAAGAACTACCGGCTCGGCTGGGAGGGCGCTCGCGCCATCGGTCCGCGATGCGGAATCGATCCGACAGGATTGGGTATCGGATCGTGGTAGGCAATTCCTGCCCGCACGCAGATCAAGTTGCGGTCCGATGCAGCGAAGTGGAGTGGCGAGATGGATGACATGGTTGCGTTCATCACTGGTGGCGGATCGGGCATTGGGCAGGCAGCGGCGAAGTTGTTGGCCCGGCGCGGTGCCAGAGTCGCGTTGGCAGGCCGGACCCCGGATCAACTCGCCAAAGTGGCCGAAGCGATCGGCGGCGCCGGTGGCACCGCCATCACCGTGACCTGCGACGTGAGCGACGAGGACTCCGTACGTTCAGCGATTGCCACCACGGTGGAGACCTGGGGGCGACTCGATGTAGTTGTGGCCAATGCCGGCGTCAATGGCACTTGGGCCGGTATCGAGGAGCTCGCCGTGGAGGAATTCCGTTCCACCCTCGATATCAACCTGATCGGCACCTTCACCACCATCAAGTACGCAGTGCCGCATCTGAGACGCCGAGGCGGCTCGGTGATCCTCACCTCCTCGGTGAACGGCACCCGGATCTTCTCCAATTCCGGAGCGTCGGCCTACTCCAGCAGCAAGGCGGGCCAGGTCGCTCTAGCCAAGATGCTGGCGGTGGAACTCGGGCCAGACAAGATCCGGGTGAATGTGATCTGTCCGGGTGCAATCAGTACCGAGATCGGCGACAACACCAAAGTCGAGAATGATGATGTCAAAATCCCGGTCGAGTATCCCGAGGGCAACATTCCACTCACCGGCGGGAAGTCCGGGTCGGCGGAGCAGGTTGGTGACCTCATCGCCTTCCTGGCTTCGGATGAAGCCAGTCATATCAGCGGCACCGAGATATGGATCGACGGTGCCCAATCCCTGCTTCAAGGCTGACATGCGCAAGAGCGCTCGGCCGGAAGCAGACTTACATCGGCCAGTCAGTTCCACTCAACGCAATGCGACCGCAACATCCCGTGCCACTCCATCGCAATTACAGCTACGCGATCCGACTACCTCGACCGACCCCGCCACTATCGCCAGTAAACGACCGGCTTACGGATCGGCTGGGCTGGTGCACCCACTGTCCCAGATGGGAAGACCTAGCGAGAATGGTCGAAGGTACCTTGGCCAGGTCCAGGCGATTTGGCCCTGCCGCTTCCTCCCCTTCCGACCTCGCCACATGCTGGATCGCAGACGGCAACCTAAGTGCGGTCGCGGTCGGTGTCTTTCCCCGAGAGCTCACGATTTGGCTCAGCCGAGGTTCACCCTACTGATGCAGGAATAGATCGCCGGGTGTTTCGCTTCACCTGTATAGCCGAGCTATGCAACAGATAACTCGACAACCGTTCGAGCCTGCCACACACACACAGGAGATTTCGTGACTTCTACCATGACGACCACCGGAGATGGGCCTGCCCCTACAGCAGCCCCAGCCCGTGAGCGCGCCGACTTCTGGTTCGACCCGGCATGCCCCTTCTGCTGGATCACCTCACGCTGGATCCTGGAGACCGAAAAAGTGCGCAATATCGAAGTGCACTTCCATGTCATGAGCCTGGCCGTGCTGAACGAGGCCACCGACGTCTCCGATGATTATCGGGACAAGTTGCAGGCCTCTTGGGGTCCGCTACGAGTGGCGGTCGCTGCCGCACAGTTCAAGGGAGAGCAAATCCTCTCACCTCTTTACACCGCCATGGGCACCCGCATCCACAACCAGGGCTATCAGGACCTGTCCACAGTGATTGCCGAAGCGCTCAACGAACTGGACCTGCCGGGTGATCTGGCAGAAGCCGCCGAGTCGACTGACTATGACAACGCGATCCGCGAAAGCCACCATGCCGGGATGGATAAGGTGGGCAAGGACGTGGGAACCCCAACAATTCACGTCAACGGCACGGCGTTCTTCGGACCAGTCATCACCCGGATTCCACGAGGTGAAGACGCCGGTCGAATCTGGGATGCCAGCGTCACTCTCGCCGGCTATCCCTACTTCTTTGAACTCAAGCGTGAACGCAGGGACGCGTTGCATTTCGACTGAACCCGTAGGGCATCGGAAAGCCGCCTCCAGTGCAGGCGGTGCAACCGACAAATACACCACGCCGGCTGACAGATCGGGCCGCCGCCGCTGCTCGAGAAGCCGGCACATCCTCGAAAGTTTTCGCCGAACGGCTACTGTGCCGGTCCTTCACATTCCTCCAGGGCGGATCGGCACCGTGTCGCGTCAAGGCCGGTGTCCTTGGTTTGATTCCTTCTGGCACTCAGAATCCATCGTCACGGTGCTTCCCCCAACTCGGCAGGTCTGCGGCCTATTGCGCTACCAGCTGGTTCCGAGCCCGATCGCCGGCAAGCTCACCGAAACTCGCTCGGGCTTATGGCACAACCGAGTGGGCAAAGGTTCACGACTCCCCGCGACCAGCGGAGCGCTACGACCGGTGTGAGGGGTCAGCAACATGACCGACGAGCAGAAGCGGCGGCGGCCGTGCGGACGGCCCAGTACCCGCAGACCTTGATGTTGTGGCCGGGGAGCCCTTTCAGGAGCGCATGGGCTGGGACTCATCCCCTCGTATACGCTCACGGACGACTTCGACAAGGATTTCGGCGTGGACGATTGGCAAGGGCACAACGCCTTCATCCGTAACGCTGGCGGCGGCGCTGCTCGCAGCCTGTAGAAGGTCTCGCTCAGCCCGTGGGGGCGGCATCAAGTCCCGATGGCAATCCAACCCTCGGGACAACTAGTCAGGTGTGATCAGTTTGCGTACCGCGTCGAGGCCGCGTCCCTCGCCCTCTGACGTTTGCTGCCAAATTGCTGCCAAGAATGATCAGGTCCCTTTCGTCGTAACACCGAAAGGGACTCTGACAAGGGCATTTGTAGTAGCGGGGACAGGATTTGAACCTGTGACCTCTGGGTTATGAGCCCAGCGAGCTACCGAGCTGCTCCACCCCGCGTCGGCAGTGACCTACCATACGTCA
>JAJTCL010000355.1 GCA_021323255.1 Propionibacteriaceae bacterium
GCTGAGCATCATCGACCGGGCGTACCCGCCCGCCATCACTGTCGCTGCGGTAGTCGTGCTGCTCGGCTGCGCAGCCTTGGCCTGGAGCTACCGGGAGGCTCGACTCCCCGTCCTTTTGATGTTGGGGCAAGGGTTGTACCTGCTCGTGGTCTCGATATGGTTCCCCCACTTCTCAGGCTTCACCGCAGCTCCGATTGCTCTCACAGCTGGCGCGGCGGTGGGCCGCTTGATGGCACTGCTCCGAGCCAGACCCGCCCGAATCGCGGTTGGTGTCCTGGCCGCCGGAGCACTGCTCCTCTACGCGAGCGACTCGGCAACCGTTACCTTCAATCGCCGGCTGCCCGATCAATTCCGGGCGCTCACCGCGCCCACCCCGGGATGTGTTACCTCCGACGACGCGACTGCTCTGGTGGCAACGGATACCTTGAGCCGCAACTTGAGTCGCGACTGCCGGTTCGTCGCTGATCTCGGCGGCCACTCCCATGACCTGGCGGCTGCCGCGGGAGTGCCCGTGTCACGCAACCGGAATCAGGCATTCCAGCGTTTCGCGCTCGACTACCTGCGCAGTGGTTCGGTAACGATGCTGATCAAATACTCAGCCGGCAGGGACAAGGTGACCGCAGCACCATGATCATTGCTGAGGCTCACGACTCCTCCGTGTGCCTCCGTGATCGCCTGCACAATGGCCAGTCCCAGACCGCTGCCCCGCCCGGTGCTCGCGGTCGGGGCGAAACGGACGAAGGGATGAGCCAGATAGCTGTCGGTGAAGCCCACACCATGATCACGAACCTGTATCTGGACAGTGTCGCCGGTGTGTTGACCGATGAGCTCCACACTCCCCGCACCATGTGTCAATGCGTTGTCCACGAGGTTGCTGAGGGCATACTCCAGGCGCTGTTGATCGGCCAGGATCACGCTCTGGTCTGACTGCACCGTGATCGTGCGCCCTTCCAGTTGCGCTCGACCGCGACTGCGCTCGGCGACATCGGCCAGCAGATCATGAAGGTTCACCGCATCGCTGCTGAGGGTCAACCGCTCCTCGTCCGCGGCTGCCAACAGCAGCAGTTCTTCGGTCAGACCGGTGAGGCGGTCCGTCTCTTCTCCGATCGATACCATGGTCGCCCGAAGATCATTGTCTTTGGTCGTCCCGGACTGCGCGAGGTCAACCTCGGCCTTGATGATCGCCAGCGGCGTTCGCAGCTGGTGGCTGGCGTCGGCGAGGAACCGTCGTTGCTGCAGCAAGGCGTCCTTTTGCGCGGCTTGGGCGCGCCCGATCCGGTCGAGCATGTCGTTCAAGGTGCGGCCGAGGCGGCCGATCTCGTCATCGACCGGTGAAACCGGCAGCGGCGCCCGCTTGGCACTGGCAAGATCATCTCCGCTGATCGCTGCGGCCCGCTGCCGCAGGGTCTCGACCGGACGCAAGGCCAGGCCGGCAACCCAGTAACCGATACCGCAGGAGGCGATCAGGGCGGCAGCGAGCCCGACTACTTCGACAGCTAAGGCTGAGGCCAACGTCTGGGCGCGCTCGTCGAGGGAGTCGGTAACTACGACGATGAAGGATTCCCCCCGGGCCTGGACTGGCATGGCGAAGATCCTGAGCGACTCGTCAAGCATCGCATCGCCCGGCCGGTCGACGAACAGCTCATTACTGGCTGCGGCTCGCAGCTGCTCTGGGGTCAGCAGCCGGACGTCGGCGTGAGTGGTGGCGGCCACCACCCCGCCGGCCGGGGCGAGGACCTGGGCGATGGTCTCGTCCGGCTCCAGATCCTCGGAGTCGGTAGTGGGCAACTCCGAAATGGAGGAGCGCATGACCATCTCTCTGAGCTGGCCGGCGCGGATGCGGAGGTCGCGTTCAACCTCGGCGTCCACGTTGGCGCTGAGCTGGGCATGGAGGAAAACGCCGACAGCGGTGAGCACCACTGTCAACCCGAGCGCGAATGCCAGGGTGAGCTTCCAGCGAATGGGCAGTCGGCTCATCCGGTCTCCTCGGTCTTGAGCCGGTAGCCGAAGCCGCGCACGGTCTCGATGTTGTCGGTGCCGAAGGGCCGGTCGACCTTTTGCCGAAGGTATCCGACGTAGACATCGACCACGTTGGACCGATTGTCGTAGCTGTCGTCCCAGGCAGATTCCAGCAGGTCGAAGCGGGAGACCGCCTCACCGGGCCGTCGCATCAGCACTTCCAGCAGTGCGAACTCCTTCCGCGTCAGCTCGATTGGGAGATCCCCTCGGTGCACGGTACGCGCCGCCGGGTCCAGCCGAAGGGTGCCAACGGTCAGCACCGGCATCTGGACGTCACGGGGCCGACGCGCCAACGCGCGGAGACGGGCGAGCAGTTCGGCAAACGAGAATGGCTTGGCAAGGTAGTCGTCGGCGCCGCTGTCCAGCCCGGTGACCCGATCGTGGATCGTGTCAAGCGCGGTGATCATGAGTACCGGCGTGGTGACGCCCTGCCGGCGTAGCTCTCGGCACAGTGTGAATCCGTCAGTATTCGGAAGCATGACGTCCAAGGTGATCGCATCATAGGCGGTAGCCGTCGCCATCCAGGTGGCCTCATCGCCATCGGTGGCGATGTCGGCAGCCAGCCCCTGCGCGGTCAGACCTTTCCGCAAAAGGTTCGCGAGCTTGGGCTCGTCCTCCACAATCAGGACTCGCACAACATCAAGGATTTCACGATGATCGATTGCGAACCATAGTTCTGACTCCGACAGCGATCACGGATTGGGTTTGCCGAGCGGCCCGGTGCCATCTTTCGGAGCGGCCTTGTCGATCTTCACCAGCTCCTCGCGGGCGGCGCCACCGGAGATGTCCAAGGCGAGCACCGGTCCGATGCCGGGGGCGTAGAGCTTGTACTCCACGACGGTCGGCTCGAGGGTGGTGGTGTCCCTGGTGAGCAGGGCATCGCTATAGCGACCGGTCGGCACCTCGACCAGCTGGTCGGTGCCCAGCACCTCACCGTTGTCCTCGGCCTCGCCCTTCAAGTATTCCTGCCGGTACTTCTGGCCGACCTGCGGATCGGCGGGCAGCAGGATGCCGGGCAGCGCACCGCCAACGCCGGCCTCGAAGGAGCCTGACCGTGTGACGATCTTGCCGTTCTCGAACTCGGCTGTGTCCTCCCCCAGGTACCAGACATTGCCCGCCGAGTCTTGCGCGTACCAGTCGAATGTGTCTTCGACCAGGTCTCCTTCGCTCCGCACGGTGTCTCGAACCACGCGCGCTGTGATGCCGTTGGCCAGCTTCTTGGTGGCCGAAGTGGCGACGATGACGACCTTCTGAACCTCGCCCTTCTCGTCCACGTCGCGGTAGGTCCATCGGGTGCCCGGTTTCATCGGCCAGTACGGGTGGCTGATGTCGGCGGTGAAGTCTGCCGGGTTGAGATTGACGGGCTCAGCGCCCGTGGGCAGCGTGGATGCCGGCGCCGAGGTGCTGGCCGCTGGTCTGGATTCCAGCGCCGGCGTGCCCGGAGGTGTGGTGGCCGAAGGCCTGATCGCGCTGCTTGTGCAGCCTGCACAGAGCATCGTGGCCGCAACAATCAGCGGCAGCGTACGTCGTTCCATAGTGGAGTTCCTCCCCCAAGTTGTCCCTTGCCGCGAGCATCACAGCGAGGCAATGAAAAACCGGTGAGAGTCTCCGGGAGGACGTCGAGTTGTCAGACCCGGTTGAGCTATAGCTCAACCGGGTTC
>JAJTCL010000356.1 GCA_021323255.1 Propionibacteriaceae bacterium
CGTCGGCGAGCCTTCTCCAGACTCCCGCTGAACCTCGCGATGAAAGGCCTTATGAGCATCGACCTAGGTCTGCCAACCCTTCCTGCACCCACCCTCGCGCCGCGGCGCAAGAGCCGCCAGATCAGAGTCGGCAAGGTGGCGGTCGGCGGCGATGCGCCGATCAGTGTGCAGTCGATGACCACGACGCTGACCGCAGACGTCAATGCCACGCTGCAGCAGATTGCCGAGCTGACTGCGACCGGCTGTGACATCGTCCGAGTTGCGGTACCGAGCCAGGACGACGCTGACGCCTTGCCGGTGATAGCCAAGAAATCCCAGATCCCGGTGATCGCCGACATCCACTTCCAGCCCAGATACGTCTTCGCGGCGATCAATGCCGGGTGCGCTGCGGTACGCGTCAACCCTGGCAACATTCGCGCTTTCGATGATCAGGTGAAGGAGATCGCAGCAGCTGCCGCTGACGCTGGATGCTCAATCAGGATCGGGGTCAACGCTGGATCGCTCGACAAGCGCCTGCTCGCCAAATACGGCAAGGCAACGCCCGAGGCACTGGTGGGGTCGGCACTGTGGGAGGCCAGCCTTTTTGAGGAGCACGGTTTCCGAGACTTCAAGATCTCGGTCAAGCACAGCGATCCGGTCGTCATGGTGCGCGCCTACGAGCTGTTGGCAGATGCCTGTGACTACCCGCTGCATCTCGGTGTTACCGAGGCCGGGCCGGCCTTCCAGGGGACCATCAAGTCTGCGGTCGCCTTCGGTGCGCTTCTCTCCAGGGGTATTGGTGACACAATCCGGGTCTCCCTGTCCGCACCTCCGGTCGAGGAGGTCAAGGTGGGCATCAAGATCTTGGAATCTTTGAACCTTCGCCCGCGGCACCTGGAGATCGTGTCCTGTCCGTCCTGCGGTCGCGCCCAGGTTGATGTTTACAAGTTGGCCGACGAGGTAACTGCTGGGTTGGAGGGGCTGGAAGTGCCACTCCGAGTTGCTGTGATGGGCTGCGTGGTCAACGGCCCGGGAGAGGCACGTGAGGCCGATCTCGGGGTCGCCTCGGGTAACGGCAAAGGCCAGATCTTCGTCCGCGGCGAGGTGATCAAGACTGTGAAAGAGGCCGACATCGTGGAAACCCTCATTGACGAGGCGATGCGGCTCGCGGAATCCATGCCCGCCGGTGACGGCGTGCCCGAGGTCAGTGTGCGCTGAACATGCGTAGGGTCGCCGGCACGATTGCCTCCCGACGAATCCGGGACGGTTCGGTGCGGGTATTGACTCGTAGCGACCTGCCCGCAGCCATCCGGCTGCTGTCTGCCAACCCGATTGAGAACGTCTTTGTCGCGTCTCGGGTGCGTGCGGCAGGACTGGAGCAGGCAAGCCTCGGCTGTCCTGTCTGGGGGTATGTGCGGGGTGGGCTGCTCCGTGCGCTGTGCCATGCCGGGTCCAACATGGTGCCGGTCAATGCTGACGAGCACGCCCTTGAGGCGTGGGCTGAGTTCGCCGGTCCACAACGCACGTGCGCATCGATCATTGGCCCTTCGCATGTGGCGCTGGAGCTGTGGAATCGGCTCTCGGATCGCTGGGGCTCCGGTTGGACTGAGGTTCGCGACGTGCGGCCGCACCAGCCTGTGCTGGCGATCAGTTCGGCGCCTGCTATCCCGGTCGACCGGAGGGTACGCCGAGTCACTCTCGATCAGTGGGATGCCTACACGGAGGCAGCCGTGAAGATGTACACCGAGGAGATCGGTGTCTCACCCGTGCAGGGCAATCCCGCCGGATACCGCTTCTACGTACGCCAGCTGATCACCTCGGGGCGTGCGTTCGGCATCTTTGAAGGCGATCGCGTGCTCTTCAAGGCCGACCTCGGGTCAGTGTCCGGCTCGGTCTGCCAAGTGCAGGGGGTCTGGCTGGAACCTGAGCTGCGTGGCCAAGGGCTGGCACCGCCCGCGATGGCGGCTGTCGTCCAGCTGGCACAGACTGTTGTCCCCACCGTGTCGCTCTATGTCAACGACTACAACATGCCTGCGCGCGCGACGTACGCAAAGGTGGGTTTCACCCAGGTCGGCGAGTTCGCTACGGTTCATTTCTAAGGTCGCTCGGATGCGGCGGGCAGCGGTCGGGATCGGAATGTTGACCGTGCTGTCGGTCTGATTGACTTCCGGCCCGCTGGCGCGCAGTGCGACGCTACCCAGCCCGACCGCAACGCTGACCAATCCAGCCCCGAGCGCGAGCCCATCAGATCCGTCAACTGCGCGCCTGCCGTCCAATTCAGCTCCCACCGTAACGGTGGTGATGAACGGCGATCTGTTGTGGCACAACACCTTGTGGTACGGAGCGAAGGAAGACGCCCGGCGACCCGGACAGGGCGGCTATGACTTCGCACCCCTGCTGGCGGGCCTGAAGCCGGTGGTCGCGTCGGCCGACCTGGCAATCTGTCACCAGGAGGTGCCGCTGGCTCGGCCAGGCGGGCCCTACCGAAACTATCCGCTTTTGCCTTACCGCCGCAGGTCGTCCGCGCCATTTCTGCGACCGGCTACGACGTATGCACCACTGCGTCCAACCACAGCGTTGATCAAGGCTTCGCTGGCCTGAAGCGAACCCTCGATGATCTTGATCGGGCCAAGATCGCGCATGCCGGCACGGCCCGCACCAAGGCCGAATCTGAGCGTCCGACGATCTTCACGACTCGGCTGGGCATCAAGATCGGTATCGTCGCTGCCACCGTCAGCTTGAATGGACTACCCATGCCGAAAGGAAAGCCGTGGGCCGTGCACCGGGCCCGTGCCGGCGACTTGCTGTGTCAGGCACGGCGCGCTCGGACTGCCGGAGCC
Source organism: Propionibacteriaceae bacterium (assembly GCA_021323255.1). Lineage (GTDB taxonomy): Bacteria > Actinomycetota > Actinomycetes > Propionibacteriales > Propionibacteriaceae > Microlunatus. The sequence continues at coordinate 2,820 of JAJTCL010000356.1, forward strand.
GACATCGTGATCGCAGCTGTGCACGCGGGGACGTACTCCACGAGGGAGAACGGGCATCAGGTGGCGCTGGCCCGCGCCCTCACGGCCTCTCCCGATGTTGATCTTGTCTACATGCACCATGCGCATGTGGTGCAGCCTTGGACCAAGGTGAACAAGAAGTGGGTGCTCTACGGGGTCGGAAACGCAGTGGCCCAGCACGCCACCAACGTGCCGCGTGGCCACGAAGGAGCGACCGGGTGCTTCACCTTCACCCGCGCTGGGAACGGGCGCTTCACGGTGAGCAAAGCGGAATACATTCCCACCCTGGTTACCCGCTACCAGCCCGGCCGGCCGGCGCGTCTGTATCAGATCTCCACGGCGTTGAAGTCTGCCGAGGCACCATTCCGTGATCGGCTGCTGGATGCGCAGCGGCGCATCAGCGCCACGGTGATGAGAAAGCAGCCGCAAGGGCTGATGCGGGGATAGCAG
>JAJTCL010000357.1 GCA_021323255.1 Propionibacteriaceae bacterium
GGCTTGTGGAAGCTGAACAAGAAGACGATCAAGAATCCAAACTTGATCGTCATCGGTCAGGTTATCAAGATCAAATAGAACTGACTGGCGCGGGTGGGATCCTGCCCCCCAGTAAGCCCACCCGTGGAAGCCCGGCAGACCCGCATCTGCCGGGCTTCCGTTCTTCTCGGCTTATCGGGCCCGTGACGTCTGCCGGCTGCCCAACCGGGGTGTTCCGGTCCTAGGCTGTGGCCATGGGGAGGGTCATGGCCGTGTCGTTCGAACGGTACGGCCGGCTGTACTACCTCGATCCGGGGGATGACGACTACAGCGTCGGTGATCGGGTTCTGGTGCCCACCGACTCCGGCCCTGAGGTCGCCGAGTGCGTGTGGGCGCCGGAGTGGGTCCAGGACGAGGGGTTCGAAGGGTTGCCGATTTGTGCCGGTCCAGCCACTGCCGAGCACCTCGAGCGAGATGCGATGAACCGGCGGCGGCGGGCCGAAGCCAAGCTGGTCGCCAAGAAATTGATCAAGAAGAACGACCTTCCGATGAAGGTTGTCGCAGTCGACTTCATCGATTCCGGCCTCGATTTCGACCAGTTGGTGGTGATCTACTTCACCGCACCACATCGGGTGGACTTCCGGGCCTTGGTAGGCGAACTGGCCCGCACCTTGCAAGCGCGAATCGACCTGCGGCAGATCGGCTCACGCGACGCCGCCCGGCTGGTTGGCGGCCTCGGCAACTGTGGGCGCGACCTGTGTTGCGCCACGTTCCTGAAGGACTTCGAGCCCGTCAGTCTGCGGATGGCCAAAGTACAAGATCTCCCGCCGAACCCGCTGAAGATCTCGGGTGCCTGCGGTCGGCTGATGTGTTGCTTGAAGTACGAGCATCCGCTGTACACCGAGTTCGCGCGTACCGCGCCGGCCGTGGGCGAGCAGGTTGCCCTCGAAGATGGGGACGGCGTAGTGGTCGGCCACCAGGTCCCAGCCGATTCGGTGGTGATACGGATGAGTGCCAGCGGTGCCACGCGGAGCTGTTCGCTCGCTGCTGCCTGCGGCGCTCGCCAGCTCTTCGCTGCTCGCGTCGCCCCGGCGCAGGCACAGGTTCCGCAGCGCAAGGCCCGGACCAGGCAGCGCCGATCCGATGGCGGTGAAAGCTGACTATCCCAGACCACCTCTGGCCGCCAGTTCTTGTTGATCTTGACAGGCACACCTGTCCGGCCCCTGCCGCGTAGGCTCTTGGTATGCCAGGGGCCGCTCACCGTTTGCGCGCGTTGAGCATCACGGTGGTGTTGCTGGCTGTGCTCGGCGCGTGCTCGGCCGAATCGCCGACTCCATCAGGACAGCTGTCATCGACGCCCTCGCCATCGGCTGATGCGTCGTCGAGTCCACAGCTGCCAGAGGACGGCCGGCCGCTGCAGCCTATTCCGAAGGTGAAACCATCGGGCTTCAGCAAACCTCCGCCCGGAACCGGACTGATGCGCTATGAGAGGCAGCGGCTGGAGTGGAAGGCGTGCGGTCACGGTTTCTCCTGCACCACGATGCTGGTGCCGCTGGATTATGCCGTCCCTGACGGCACAGCCATAACCCTGGCGGTGGCCAAGCGCCCAGCGACCAGCGTCAGGAAGCTCGGCAGCCTGATCATCAATCCGGGAGGTCCTGGCGGCTCCGGAGTTGGCTACGTCGGCGCCTTCGATGCGGCGGGCCTGGAGCGTTATGACATCGTCGGCTGGGATCCACGAGGGGTCGGCAGTTCAACGCCGGTGACATGCTTCGGTCGGGCTGACATGGATCGCTACCTCTCCATGGACAGCTCGCCAGACGACGCGAGCGAGTGGCAGGCCAGGATCGACGACCAGACCGAGTTCGGCGAATCCTGCCTGCGTCGATCCGGCGCGTTGCTGGAGCACATCTCGACGACGGAGACGGTACGCGATCTTGATTTGTTGCGCGGATTGGTCGGCGATTCCAAGATCAATTACTTGGGCTCCTCGTACGGCACCAAGATCGGCGCACTCTATGCCGAGATGTTTCCGCAGCGAGTCGGCCGGATGGTGCTGGATGGTGCTGTCGACATCAACTCGAAGTCCAAGATTGATCAGATTGACGGCTTCGAGCGCGCGCTGCACCACTTTGCAGCCTGGTGTGCGGGTGATGAATGCCGGCTGGGTGCGCAGCGCGATGATGTACTGGCCAAGATCAAGGAATTCCTTGATCGACTGGATCAACAGCCGATGGAAGTCGATGGCGGCCGTACGCTCAGCCAGCAGCAAGGTGTGGAGGCGGTCTTCTTCGCCATGTATGGCGGGATGAGCAGCTGGACGGGGTTGCGGGATGCACTCGCCGCCGCGATCTTCGATGGGGATGCTGGCGGGATGCTGCAGCTGGCAGACGCTGCAGATCGGCGCAATCGCGATGGTAGCTATGGCCAGCTCATGTATGCGTTTCCTGCGATCCGCTGCCTGGACAGCCAGGACGATAGCGTCCGCGCGGCAGCGAAGAAGCTGGCGGAGGACACTCGAGAGGCGCCAATCTTGGGCCGGTTGAATGGTCCCGATCTGGCATGTCCACTGTGGCCGGTCAAGCCCGCGCCCAAGCAACCGAAGGTCGATGGGGACGGAGCGCCGCCGATCGTGGTCATCGGCACCACCGGCGACCCTGCTACGCCCTATGAGTATGCAAAGTCGATGGCTGATGAACTCAGTTCGGCAGTGCTGGTGACATTCGACGGTGAAGGGCACCTGGCGTACGGGCAAAGTCGCTGCGTCAAGACGCTGGTCGATGCTTATCTGGTCCGTGATCAGGTACCGCGAGATGGGACTCGGTGCTGATCGAGCCAACTCGTTTTGGGCTTTCGCCACGCATCATGCCGCTGGATATAGTTGGCGATCGTGTCGAGCCAGCCGACTCGATGCGCCCGCCGCCTTAGCTCAGATGGCAGAGCGACGCACTCGTAATGCGTAGGTCCGGGGTTCGATTCCCCGAGGCGGCTCCAGGCGTTATCCCTAGTCAATGATCACTTTCCGTTAAGGCGCCACCTTCATCGTCCGCTTCCTCGTCCGGCCGTGCCCCCGTGGTGCCCCCGAGTCGCTGGGCGGCGTCCCACAGATTGCGGTCGATCATGTGCCCGTACAGGTCCATCGTCATGGCAGCTGTGGCGTGCCCCAGTACTCGCTGGACCACTTTCGGATCAGCGCCAGACGCCAGCCACACCGAAGCCGCCGTGTGGCGCAGATCGTGAACGCGCAGCTCGGGCCGCCCAATCGTCGCCTTCGCCTCACGCCAGCTGACCGACCGCTGCCAGTT
>JAJTCL010000358.1 GCA_021323255.1 Propionibacteriaceae bacterium
GCGAGCGTCTTCCCGCGGGGAGTGGCGTACGCGACCAGGTCATTGATTCGAATGAGCGGCTGCTTAGCCACGTCGGTGCGGCACCTGTCGCGGATTGACGTCCAGAGCCAGGAGGAGACGCTACCCGAGCAGTTCGTGACCCGGTCGAGCGTGGAGTCATGGATGATGATGATGGAGCCCACCGTGTCTGAATCGTTCGGGCTGTCCTTGGTCCAGTGGATGTCACCTTCGAGGATGTTGGCGTTGTTCGCCACCGCGTCTTGGTAGGACTTCATCGTGCCTTCGCCAAATCGGGTCACTGCGCCACCGCGGTGAGCGACGGCAATCTGTTCCAGGAGAGTCTCGGCTTCCGCGGCAGGGGCTAGCAGGGTTATGGCAGCTCCAACGGCGATCATCGCCTTCAGTGCGCGGACGACGTTCCTCATGAATCTCCTGAACTTGGCAGACGGCGCAAGGAATCTAACTTGCGGCGTTGAGGAAGCGAGGCCGTCAGAGCCGACCGTGTCCGGGCTGTTACTGGCCAGTATTAATTCGAGTCAAGAACTGGTTGGAACGTAATCAAACCGTTGTGCGCTACCCGAGCGGCGCATGTGTTGCTGTCCGGAGTCGACCCGTCTCAGAGCCCGAAGCCGCCCATGCCCGGGGGCGGGCTCTTGGCGTACGGTGGCCGCCGAGTCAAAAGCGCACGGATCGGCGAAGCTGCAGTAATCGAGAGTGAGACCGCGGGGGACTCCGTAGACGATGCTGCGCTGTTGCGTGCGCACCTCAAGCCGCTGCCGGAGAATCTTGATCGATCGCGCAAGATGGGCGTCATCACCATGGACCCTGTGGAGATCGTGAAGCAGCGCAGCGCCGTCGCCGCCGCCCTGGGCACTTTGAATGCTGACCAACGTGCGGCACTGGTGGATTCTTAGATGGCGCACCCGCTCGAGCTCTCCTACAACTGGCGAACCCCAGCGTTCATCGCCAGTGTCGCCGCGGCGATCTGCGTCAGCGCGCTGGCCCGCGGGCAGAGGACCGGCTGGGTTTCCGCCCTCGTCGTGGTCTTGGCACTCTGGGCGCTCATTGTCGGATTGATTTATCTGCGTACCAGGGCCTATTTGCTGATCGACGGCTCGCGGCTGACGGTTCGGCGCTTTCGAAGGTTCCACACCATTGAGGCCGCCGACCTGATGGCCGTCGCAGAGTTCGTTACGCCGAACGGGCCCAGTTACCGGCTTACCGTACGTGCCCCGGACGGCGAGACCAGGCGCATCGTCGCCCCGGTCGCGTTGCTGCGCGGCGGGCATGCTGCCCTCTTCACATGGATACTGGCCCAGGCACCTCAGGCAAACCTGGACAAGGGTTCGCTGAAGACCCTGGCAAGGCTGAAGACCCGAGGCCTGATCCCATGAACGCTCAGCTCCCATGAACGCCCAGCATCTCTCGGTCGAGGAGATGGCCGAGCGGCCGAAGTTTGCTTGACCCTGCAAATCCGATGGCTCGACACAGGTCACCGTCGTGACGGGTTGCGCCGGGCGGCGCGCCGTCGGCCGGCCCCTCAGCGGTGCTGTCACGCTGAGATTCGCTTCGGAATAGCTGGCAGGCCGAGGCCGTTTCGCGGATAGGGTTACAGCCCAAATGGCACATTGACGAAGGGCAACATGAGCAGCGAATCCGTACGGGACGTCATCATTGTCGGCAGCGGGCCGGCTGGCTACACGGCCGCCATCTACTCCGCCCGGGCCGATCTGAAACCGCTCGTGTTCGAGAGCGAGATCGACGCCGGCGGCGCCTTGATGACTACCACCGAGGTGGAGAACTTCCCCGGCTTCCGCGACGCCATCATGGGACCTGAGCTGATGGACAGCATGCGTGCCCAGGCCCAGCGATTCGGTGCCGAGATGGTCACCGAGGATGTCGTCGAGATGGATCTGACCGGCGATATCAAGATCGTCAAGGACGGCTACGGCAATACCTTCTCGGCGCGTACGGTGATCTTGGCCATGGGCTCTGGCTACCGCAAGCTCGGTCTGGAGGGAGAGGATCGGCTGTCCGGGCATGGTGTGTCGTGGTGTGCCACCTGTGACGGCTTCTTCTTCCGCGACAAAGACATCGCTGTCGTCGGAGGCGGCGACTCGGCCGTCGAGGAGGCGACCTTCCTGACGCGGTTCGCCAAGTCGGTGACCATCGTGCACCGCCGTGACGAGCTGCGGGCCAGCAAGATCATGGCAGCCCGGGCGTTCACGAATCCCAAGATCAAGTTTGCCTGGAACTCGGTGGTCACCGAGATTCATGGCGACCGGACGCTGACCGGGATCACTGTGAGAGACACCATCACCGGTAAGGAGCGTGAGCTGCCGGTGTCCGGCTTGTTCATCGCTATCGGCCATGATCCTCGGTCGGAGCTGGTGAAGGGTCAGCTGCATCTGGATGCCGACGGCTATGTGATCACCGATGGCCGGTCCACCAAGACCAACCTGCCCGGCGTGTTCGCTTCCGGTGACCTGGTTGACCGCACCTACCGGCAAGCGGTCACTGCTGCCGGCACCGGCTGTGCGGCCGCCCTCGACGCCGAGCGGTATCTGACGGCACTGCACCACGGAGACCATGCGACCGTAGCTGCCGACGAAGCGCTGCTGACCGGTGCGGCGAGTTGATGCCGATGACTGTCAGCTGTCCCCGGCACACTGAAGGGCGCAGAGAGGAGTTTTGATGGGTGCAGTAGCCGAAGTGACCGATGCCACGTTCGCCGACGTTGTGCTGAAGTCCGACAAACCGGTAGTGGTGGACTTTTGGGCGGATTGGTGCGGACCGTGCAAGCAGGTATCGCCGATCATTGAGGAGCTCGCGAATGCGCACGGTGACAAGGTGCGCTTCGTCAAGATGGACACCAACACCAATCCGGTGACCCCAGCCAACAATTATGTGCTCGGCCTGCCGACGATCCAGGTCTATGTCGGCGGGGAGCTGGTCAAGGCGTTCAAAGGCGCCAAGTCCAAGTCGGTGTTGCTCGGGGCCATCGAGGAGTATCTGTAATCACGGCCATCGTGGCTCCTGAACCCATTGCTGAGCAGCTGAGACTGCCGAGCAGTTACGGGTCACCCGACCGCCTCCTTGACTGGACATTGGTTGAGCAGCGGCTGGTCGACTCGATGCATTACTGGCTTGCGACCGTCCGCCGCGACGGCAGTCCGCATGTGGTGCCTGTGGACGGCATGTGGCTCGACGGTGGCTGTTATGTCGGCGGTGATCCGGCGACCGTACACATTCAAAACTTGCGCC
>JAJTCL010000359.1 GCA_021323255.1 Propionibacteriaceae bacterium
GGCGAGCGCCGCCCGATCGGACGCGGCCGCCGCGCCACCTGCTACCGGCGCGGTTGATCTGGCCGAGCAGCACATCCCGCGCCCGCCGGTCGTGCTACACGGAGTCTTCGCAGTCAGCACCGTCGTCTTGGTGCTGCTCACTGCACTGGGCATCGCAAGCTGACGACCAAACGCGGCTGATCGGGTCTACTACCGCAGCGCTATTGCCAGCTGGGAAATCAGCCGCCTAGTCACAATGATCATGCCGCCCAATCTCGGTTTGGCAGCTGCACGAAGTATTCCTGCGGGAACGTCTCACATCAGGATCACCGACTCGATGATCCCGCAGGACGTGCCATGACCGCTGTTATCCCAGATCGCTGAGCAAGGCAGCGCAGGCCACTTCGCACCGGCGACAGGCTTCCGCGCAAATCCTGCAGTGCTCATGCATGTCGGCGTGGCTCGCACAGTCGTTGCCGCAGATGCGACAAGCAATGCGACATGCCTCCAGGATCGCCTCAATGACGCTGGCGTCGGAACCAGTCCGGCGGGACAGGATGGTGCCAGTCGTCGCGCAGATCTCGGCGCAGTCGAGGTCGCTACGAATGCAATGCACAAGATCAGCAACCATTTCCTCGGCCAGGCAGGCGTCCGCACATGCTGTGCAGGTCTGTGTGCAGTCAAAGCACGCCTCGATGCATTCGACGAGCTTCGCTTGATCAAACCCAGCCCAGCTCTTCGGATAGGACCTCAACATCTCCGCTGCATGGGTCATCTTGCTCCCTTCGGTGGTCGATCCCCGCTACGCACTCTTTACCCATGCTGAAACGATGGCGCCTACGTGAAGTAACCTGCCCGCCAAACCTATGGAGAGACCGGCATGTCGATCGTCGTCACGGGGGCTACTGGCCGCTTCGGACGCCTCACTGTCGAAGCGTTACGACGCCGAGGCGTACCAGCAGAACAGATCATCGTCACTGGTCGCCGTATCGAGGCGCTGGGCGAGCTCGCAGGCCAAGGCATGTCCGTACGCCGCGCCGACTACTCCGATCAGGCGTCCCTCGGTGAGGCATTCGACGGGGCCACCCGACTTCTTCTCGTGTCGGGTACCGAGGTGGGGCAGCGCATCAGACAGCACATGAATGTGATCACCGCGGCAAAGGCTGCGGGTGTGCAGTTGATCGCGTACACCAGCATCGTCCATGCACCCACCTCGACGCTGCTGATCAGCCAGGAGCACCGAGGTACGGAGACGGCGCTCGCCGACTCCGGCGTTCCGTATGTCCTGCTCCGCAATAGCTGGTACATCGACAACTACACCGCCCAGCTCCCCAGATACCTGCAGCACGGCATGGTCGGCGCCGCCGGCAGCGGCCGGATCAGCGGAGCGATCCGTGCCGACTACGCCGAGGCAGCCGCGGCTGTCCTGACCGAAGACGGTCACCCAGGCGCCGTCTACGAGCTCGGCGGGCCTGCCTTCACCATGGCCGAGCTTGCCGATGTCGTGTCTGCCGAGACGGGAACCTCAGTCACGTACAACGACATATCGCCGCAGGAATACCAGACTTTCCTGGTCAGAGCGGGGCTGCAGGAACCAGTAGCGGCTTCGATTGCCGACGGTGACCGCGCCGTCGCTGAAGGCGAACTGTATGTCGAGCCCACCGACCTCGAGAAACTACTGGGGCGGCCAGCCACGCCCCTGCGTATCGCCGTAGCGGCCGCACTGCGAGATCTCGCATGAATTCGTGGCTTACACCCGAAGACCCTTGTCGATAGGCGGGGTCTTGTCAGCAACGCACAGCAATGAGCAAATAAGGAGGGCATCGTGACCACGACCGAATGGACCACCGATCAGAACGGTGACGGCCAGTACGCCGAGGTCAATGGCATCAATCTCTATTACGAGACGATCGGAGACGGGCGGCCGCTGATCCTGCTACATGGTGGGCTCGGATCAGGCGAGATGTTCGGGCCGGTTCGCCCGGCGCTCGCGGAAAGTCACCAGGTCATCGCCGTCGACCTGCAGGGACACGGCCGTACAGCCGACATTGACCGACCGATCGACGTCAGCCTCATGGCCGACGACATCGCCGCACTTATCGACCACCTCGGACTCGACAAGCCGGACCTCGTTGGTTACTCGCTCGGTGGCGGGGTGGCGTTGTACGCCGCGGCCAAGGTCCCGGAAAAGGTCGGCCGGCTCGTGGTGGCCTCGCCGAACCTCCGGCCCGACGACATCTATCCGGAGATGCGGCCACAGCAGGGCCAGGTGAATGCGGCGGCTGCCGAGTTGATGAAGGACACGCCGATGTATCAGCTCTACCAACGGGTCGCGCCGCGTCCGGAGGACTTTCCTCGGCTGCTGGACAAGATTGGCGCGTTGATGGCCCAGGGGTACGACCACACCGAGGTAGTGCGTAGCCTCCAGGTGCCGACGATGATTGTCGCGGCCGACGCCGACATGGCACCGCCGAGCCACCACGTGGAGATTTTCAAGTTGCTCGACGGCGGCCTCCGCGACGGCGGCTGGATGGGCGAGGGTCGGCCAAAGGGTGGCCACGCGCTGGCGATCTTGCCGGGCCTGACCCACTACAACGTCTTTGCCTCGCCGCTGTTCGCCGCCGCTACCCTCGCATTCCTCGATGACCAGGCGAGCTGAGGCCGCGAGCTCCACGCGCACGTTTTGACGGCTGTGATGAGAAACGTGCCCTTCAGGCGCTCAGGGCGTACCTTTCGACGGCTGTGATGAGAAACGTACGCCCCAGCCGCCGCCTGCACATTTCCACGGCTGCAATGACAGACGTACAAGGTTCGTTACAGCTGCTTCACCGGTTGCCGCAGGATCGTCTTGAGCTTTGACGGCGCTGTCCTTCGCGGATCGCTGAGATAGATCTCATGGTGAAGACCGTTGAATGTCAACTCATGCTGCGGCATGAATTCGGCATGAAGGTATTTGAGCTTTGGCGCCTCGTCATCGTATGAGCCCACATGGAGCAGTTGTAGCGCTCTTCCTTCGTCGTACCGCTCGAACCGAACCTTCGACAAGGCGGGCAAGTCCTTTTTAGCCCTGGTCGCGGCCATAGTCTCCGAAACCATGGACTCCGTGATCCAGTCCGGCTGCATGATCATCATCGTCCATTGGTACTGAGCTTTCTGGGCGTTTGCAAAGACCGCAGGATCGTTGGCGGTCCACAACCCCTCTAGGGGCGCGAGGACGTAGTCTCTGCCCAGCCTCTTCCTGCTCAGAAATTTGATGGCGTAA
>JAJTCL010000360.1 GCA_021323255.1 Propionibacteriaceae bacterium
ACGTGCATCCCGGCCACGTCGGTACTGAGATCCTTGAGGATCCGTACCACGCCCGATGATCTGCTGCCGGAGCCGTAGGAAGACACCGCCATCCAATCCATCCGGCAGTGGATGGTGAGCGCGCGGGAGAGGTCAGCCATCACCATGAGCGCTCCATTGAGCACGCCGACGAGCAGCAGGTCTTTGCCTGCGTATTCGCGATCTATCTCGGCGGCGAGCTCGGTAATGCGGCTGGCGAGTTCCTCTTTAGTAACGAGGACGCGGGTCAAATCACCGTCGAGCTGGGTGTCGTCCACGAGGCTCAGCCTGCCACAGGATCAACGGTCCCACGGACCGGCCAGTTGCGTTGTTACTGAGCAGTTCATCCGACTGACAGCCGTCCGGCGTTTCGCGTGACAGTTGCCCCGGGCACCTGGATGGACTTCTGGCCGTGCCAGTCGATCACCAAGGACTCCACGGCACTGATGTGGCGCAGCGTCAGGTCGCCGATTCCGTGTGCCAATAACCACAGACGGAGGATCCGGCGGCGCAGCGCAGGCGGCTGGGACTCCAAGGCCGCGCAATCCAAAGTGTCCGTGCCGCCGAGCCCTTCCGCTGTGCGGTACGCGTCCGAGGCCAGCCGATCCAGCAACTCAGTGTCGTCGCGGAGCAGCTCGGCGGTCCGTGCGAGAGCTTCGGTTACGCCCGGACCTAGCTCGGTCTCCAGGGTGGGCAGCACACTCTGGCGTACCCGGACGCGGCTGAATCGATGATCTGTGTTGTGTGGATCCTGCCAAGGCTCGAGTCCGAGCTCCGCGCACGCCTGCTCAGTGATCGCCCGGCGGAGGTGCAGGAATGGTCGCAGCAGATGGCCGGCCCGAGGTGCCATCCCGGCCAGCGACCTGCCACCCGATCCCCGAGCCAGGCCCAGCAGGACCGTCTCCGCCTGGTCGTCAAGGGTGTGACCGAGCAACACGGTGGCAGGCCGCGCTCGTGCCTCGGCGTCGAGGGCGCGGTATCGGGACTGGCGGGCTGCGGCCTCCGGTCCTACCGCGGCCGCCTGGTCCACCTCAACGGAGGTGACAGTCACCTCGGCGTAGCCCAGGCGGTCGAGTTGCTGCCGGACGCCGGCGGCAACCTCGGCTGATCGGTCCTGCAGGCCATGATCGATCACTACCGCGGCGTATTCCAGATAGCGGCGAATTGCTACGTAACGAGCAGCAAAGGCGAGTGCAAGTGAGTCAGCGCCGCCTGAGCAGGCGACGAGAAGATGCGTGTCCTGGCTGCTCAGCGCTCCGTCAACGGCTTGGACGACCGCCAGGCCGGCCGGGCCGAGCTCGCGATAACCCACCGAGATTTCAGCTTGAGCCGGTAGTCAACTCAGGGTGCATCCGCGTCAGCCAGAGCCTCGGATTGGTGATCTCTGCGGCGGTGGGCAAGGTCTCCGGGGAGGTCCACACCTTGTTCAGACCCGACATGCCTACCTCAGCCATCACCGCACGACAGAAAGTGGCGCCGTCGCGGTACTGGCGCATCTTGGCGTCCAGCCCGAGGAGCTTGCGGATGATCTTGTCAAATCCCTGGCCCTGGCGGCGGACCGTGAACTTGGCCCGAATGGTTTCCACGGTGGGAATGACTTCTGGGCCAACGCCGTCCATGACAACATCAGCGTGACCCTCGAGCAGCGACATCACCGCGGTGACGCGATCGACAATTTGGCGCTGCGCCGGCGTTTGAACCAGGTCGATGATCGACACCTCTTGGTTCTGAGTGACTGCCTCGATGACGCGCCGGAGCGCGTCCCGCAGCATCTGGGCGACGATCGCCGGGTCCAGCTCGGCCGAGTCGACGATCTGGGCGATTTGGCCGTTGAGATAACCGCGCAGCCAGGGAACCGCCGCGAACTGCACTCGATGGGTCTCCTCGTGCAGGCAGACCCAGAGCCGGAAGTCGGCAGGTTCGACATCGAGCTCGCGTTCGATCGAGACGATGTTCGGCGCAACCAGTAGCAGGCGACCGCCGGGTGCCGTGGAATCGGCTCCCGGGTAAAAGGGGTCGAACTGACCGAGAACCTTCGACGACAGATAGCTCAGCAGCGCTCCCACTTCGACGCCCGTGATTCGAGGGCCGATGGCCGCAACGGTGGGATTTGACTGCTTCATCCGCTCGATCATCTTGGCGTTGAGCGGCCCGAGGATCTGTCGGAAGCCGTCCAGGTTGGCCTGAATCCAGCGAGGCCTGTCGACAACCAGCACCGGAGCCGTGCCGCTGTCGGCCTCCATTCCCGTCACTTCGCGGACGTAGGCCTCCGCTCGGGCGGCGAAGCTGCGGAGCTCAGCGACGACAGCGGCTGCGCCGTCGCGGGAGATCTCTGGGCCGGGCTTGACCAGCTTGGTAGCCGTATTCAGCGCAACGGTCCAGTCGACCATCGAGGTTGTCATGCTGGCGAGTCTATGTGCGGACCCCTCGCCGAATCGGGCTAGCGACACCCGCAGGTGCTGATTGCGGTGGTCACCCGATCAAGCCAGACCACGGCGTTGTATTCGTTCTTCGGCTTGTTGATCAAGAATGCGTAGACCAGCAGCGAGCCGTCGGTGGTGCGCACCAGACCCGCCCGGGCGCGGACCTTGTTCAGCGTGCCGGTCTTGCCGCGTACCACTCCGCGTCCGGCCAAGCTCTGGTCGTCGAAATATCGAATCCGCAGGCTGCCCTCGACGCCGGCCACCGGCAGGCCAGTGATGACCGCACGTAGCTCGGGATGCTGCTCCCCAGCCGCCAACCGCAGCATCTTGACCATGGCATCGGCCGGGACTTTGGTCTGGCGGGCCAGGCCACTGCCGTCACTGATGGTCATGCCGGGACCCCAGATGCCGAGCTCGGTGAGTTCTGACCGTACGACTTTGGTCGCTTCCGCGGTCGACCCCGCCTTCCCGGCGCCAATTGCTGCGTGGCGGAAGAGCACCTCGGCCGCATCGTTGTCGCTGATCATCAGCACGTGCTCGACGATCCGCTCCAGGCGCATGGAGGAAGCCGAGGCGATGATCGGCGCCGATTCCGGAGCCCGCGTCCGCTGCGTGCGGGTGACCTTGATCCCCTGCTTGGTCAGCGCCGCAGAGAGTGCAGTGGCGGCTTCCTTGGCCGGGTCTTGGTGGCGCGGGCCCGGAGAGACGGCACCCACCTGACCCTCGTCAACCACCAGCGCAGACGTCCGCGAGACCGAGTCACGGTAGGAGCTGGGCCAGCGCGGGTTCCAGGCCGG
>JAJTCL010000361.1 GCA_021323255.1 Propionibacteriaceae bacterium
GGATCCGCTCACTGTCGCGCGGGCCGCCGGCTTCCCGCACAACCTGCACCTGGAAAGCCATGTCACCAGCCGCGGGTTCCGGCAAATGGCGCAGATCAATCGCCTGCCTTCCTACCTGGGAGACCGGCTGATCGAACACTTCGGCACCCTTCAGGCGCTCTTCGGCGCCAGCACCGCTGACCTGCAGGCAGTCGATGGGGTCGGTGAGCACCGTGCCCGGGTGATTCGGGACGGCCTGGTACGGCTGGCGGAGTCGGCGTACACCGAACGTATGGCTTAATCACCCATTAGAGCGTGATCCGCGCGAGCGAGCGATGAGACCCCGGATCGCGCGCGGCCGTGCTGAGGAGAATCGAGGGGACATGCTTTTCCGTCCCGGAGCGACGACGAAGTGGGCGGACTCCAAAGCGCGATCCGCAGCGAGCGGAGCGAGCAATTAAACCCCGGATCGCGCGCCGCCGTGCTGAGGAGAAGCGAGGGGACATGCTTTTCCGTCCCGGAGCGACGACGAAGTAGGCGGACTCCAAAGCGCGATCCGCAGCGAGCGGAGCGAGCAATCAAACACAGTACGGTGGCGGACGTGTCAGGCGACGTCGAGGAGGGACAGCTGCCGATCGGCAAAGCCCGGGCCGTTGTTGGGCGGATCTTGCGCTGGTACGCCGGGCACGCGCGGGACCTGCCGTGGCGACGCCCCGCTGCGACACCGTGGGCGATCATGGTCAGCGAGTTCATGCTGCAACAGACTCCGGTCGAGCGGGTACGCGGTCCATGGCAGGCCTGGATGGAGCGGTGGCCCACGCCCGCATCGCTTGCTGCAGCGGCGCCGGGCGACGCCGTGCGTGCCTGGGGTCGTCTCGGCTACCCACGACGAGCACTGCGGCTGCACCAGGCTGCGCAGATGATCATGAACGAATTCGACGGCCAGGTGCCGCAAGATCGCGAGTCCCTGCTGAGACTGCCGGGAGTCGGCACGTACACGGCGGCGGCCATCGGGAGCTTCGCCTACGGTCGACGCGAGATCGTGCTGGACACCAATGTCCGCCGCGTGCTGGCCAGACTAGTCTATGGGGTTGCCTACCCCAGTTCGGCAACCACGGAGCGGGAACGAATGCTGGCCGGGGAACTGGCTCCACGAAACCCACAACGCGCGTCGCGGTGGGCCATCGCTTCCATGGAGCTCGGTGCATTGGTGTGCCGTCCTCGCAATCCCAGCTGTCATGCCTGCCCCGTGGCAACGCTGTGCGCGTGGCGCCAGGCCGGATATCCGGTGTGGAACGGCGCGCCGCGGCGCGGCCAGGCTTACGCCGGAACGGACCGAGAGTGCCGGGGCGCTTTGCTTGCTGTGCTGCGATCCAGCGAGGAGCCGATCGCCGGCCGCGTGCTGGCGGAGGCATGGCAGGATTTGGGGCAGCGCGACCGCGCGCTGGCCTCACTCGTAGCAGACGGGCTGGTGGTTGCCGAAGGCAACCGATGGTCGTTGCCAGGTTAGGTTTCGACGTCCTTGATCAGGAGGCAGGTGTCTCATGCCCGAACTCGCCCCGACCCTGCAGCTCCGCAATGGGGCTGACATCCCCGTGCTCGGACTCGGCACATCACCGCTCCAGGGAGCCGAGTCGGCGACTCAGGTCCGGACCGCGCTCGAGGCCGGCTATCGGCTGATCGACACAGCCGAGAACTACCGCAACGAGGATGCGGTCGGACAAGCGATTCGGGACTCCGGCATCGATCGGTCCGAGGTCTTCATCACCACGAAGTTCAACCGCCGATGGCATAACGTCGACGGCGTCCGTCAGGCGTACCAGGCCAGCCTCGAGCGGCTGGGCGTCGACTACATCGATCTACTGCTGGTGCACTGGCCGAATCCCGACCAAGATCGTTACGTTGACGCACTGCGAGGCCTCCAGTCAATTCTGGACAGTGATGGACTCCGCGCTATAGGCACGTCGAACTTTAAACCTGCTCATCTGAAGCGAGTTCTCGATGAGACCGGCATCACGCCCGATGTCAACCAGATCCAGCTGAGCCCGTACTCGACCAGGAACGCCAGCCGGGCCTATCACGCAGCCCACGACATTGTCACCGAGTCGTATAGCCCGCTTGGTGCGTCGGGCGACGAGCTGAGGAACGATCCGGTGATCACGCGAATAGCGAAGGATCACGGGAAGTCCGCAACCCAAGTCGTGCTCCGATGGCACATCCAACTCGGCCTGGTCGCCATCCCACGTTCGGGCAATCCCGGCCGGATCGCCGAGAATATCGACATCTTCGACTTCGAGCTGAGCGAGCAGGAAATGGACACAATCAGCGGACTCGACCGGGGCGAAACAGTAGTCGCTGATTCCGATGTAGTCGGGCATTAGCGCCATAACACCGGCCTCTAGTAGCGCTGTTAGTCCGGCGCCGGCTGATCCAACGTTGTCGACGTACGCGTTGCGCCGATGCTCGCGGTCATCACGCAGGCCATCGCCAGCCACTGCACCAAGTTCAGAAATTCCCCGAGCAAGATCATCGCGGCTAGTGCTGCCGCAGCAGGCTCCAGACTCATCAGAATGCCGAAGACCCGCGGTGGCATGCGGCGTAAAGCAATCAATTCGAAGCTGTACGGAATGACCGAGCTCAATAGACCAATCGCCAACCCGAGCAGCAGCACCGTCGGATCGAGAAGCTTGTTGCCGGCCACGACGATTGCCGGAGGCGCCAATACGATCGCTCCGACCATGCTGGCAATCGCCAGGCCGCTAATACCCGGCCAGCGCCGGCCCGTCTGTGCAGACAACAGGATGTAGCACGCCCAGGCGAATGCCGCGAGGAGAGCGAACCCAACTCCGGCGACGGTGAGGCTTGTCCTGGACACACCCAGAAGGGCGACTCCTGCCCCAGCGCATGCCACCCAAACCAAATCCAGAAAACGGCGGGACCCGATAACGGCAACAGCGAGGGGACCCAGGAACTCGATGGTCACCGCAATGCCCAGCGGGATCCGAGCGAAAGACTGATAGATCGCCCAGTTCATGACGAGCAGGCTGACGCCGAAGCCGAGAACAATCCACCAATCCCGACCTGAATGCCCCGCCCACCGTGGGCGGGCCACCAAAAGCAAGATCACGGCGGAAGTGATGAGCCGCAGCCAAACCATCGCGGTCGGCGGCACCAGATCAAACAGATCCTTAGCGATTGCCGCCCCAACCTGGACCGAAATGATCCCGGATAACACCAGCCAGACAGCGGGAATCCGGTC
>JAJTCL010000047.1 GCA_021323255.1 Propionibacteriaceae bacterium
GCGGCTGGCAACGACAGGGACGTGTTGCGATGGATCACCGACGAGATTATGAACGCGGTCATGGAGCTCACTGCCCAGGAGTATGTGGACGTCTATGGCACATCTGCCAAAGCGGCCTTGGAGGCGGGCGGGCCCCTTCCGGCCAGCGCCGGTCATCGTCCAGGAGCCGGTCGCAGTAAGCCGCCCATCCCGACGGGTGCAGCGCACCTCAAGAAACCGCCGGTTTCGGATGTGAACGCGTGAGCGAGGGCGGGGAGGACTCGCCAACAGTCGGGAGCGAAACGATCTCACAGGCCAGCGAGTACGCGTCCCCGAACCGCACCGCCCGCCAGCCGTCTGCGGTGAGCGATGACCTAGTTTCGGTCGATCGCCACGAGAACGTTACGATCGAGTCCGGTTCCGGTGCTGGTCGAGCCATCTACTGGGCGTTGAAGAACGTCCTGCTGGGACCGGCAATCACCAGAATCTTCCGCCCGATCCACGAGGGGACTGCGAACGTTCCAGATGAGGGTGCCGCGATCGTGGCGAGCAACCACCTCTCATTCGCCGACTGGCTGTTCATGCCGCTTGCGCTGGATCGCCGGATCACCTTCGTCGCCAAGTCGGACTACTTCACCCGGGTTGGCATCAAGGGCTGGGCACAGAAGCGGTTCTTTGCTGGCACAGGTCAGGTGCCGATCGACCGGAGCGGTGGCCGGGCGAGTGAAGGCGCTCTCCGGGCTGGACTGAAGGTGCTCCAGCGTGGTGAATTGTTTGGCATCTACCCCGAGGGAACGCGCAGCCACGACGGGAGGCTCTACAAGGGACGAACCGGAGTCGCCCGGCTTGCGTTGTTGTCAGGGGCGCCAGTGATTCCATCGGCGATCGTTGGCACCGATATCATCGCCCCGCCGGGGAAGGTCCTGACCAAGATCGTCAGTCCCACTGTGAAGTTCGGGCGGCCCTTGGATTTCTCCCGCTATGTGGGGATGAGCGAGGACCGTTTCATCTTGCGTTCGATCACCGACGAGATCATGTACGCGATCATGGAGCTATCCGGCCAGGAGTATGTGGACATGTACGCGCCAGCGGCGAAAGAGGCCGCGGCTCGCGAAGCGAAGGCGCAAGAAGCCGACGAAGTCTCGCCTCAGGCATAGCGCCTTGTTCAGTGGTCACGCATGAGCCGTGCGGCAAGCGCCTCCGGCTGGCTGAGCGCAAGCAGGTGGCCGCCTGGAAGTTGCTCTGCCTCCAGACCCAGGCGCTCTCGCGCAATCCGACGTTGGAACTCGTACGGGAAGAACCGATCATCACGCCCAGCGAGGACAACGGTCGGGACATCTGGCCAGCTCGGCAGCGGAAAGCGCGTCTGGAAGAGTGAGTCCACGGGCTCCTCCTCTTCGGACAGCAAGGCCAGCACGTCGGGCGTCAGGTCATGGAGGAAATAGGTCTGCGCATCGAAGCCTGCATCGGGATTCCGTCCTTCGCGAAGATCATTGCTCCGCATCGCGTCGGCCTGGCCGGTGTGGCCCCACCATTCGCCAGCGGTCTCTCCAGGTACTGGGATCATGGCGTTCAGCAGCACGAGTTCTGAGACCGGCAGCCGGTCGCAGGCCAGAGGTGCGGCAAAGGCACCCATCGACTGAGCGAGGAGGGTAACTTCCTCCGTCGCTCCGGCGGCGTCGACGATCGCGTCGGCGTGGTCGGAGAAGGTCGCGCCCGGCCAGTTGGGCAAGGTCACTGCACAGGTGCGGTAGCCGGCCCTGAAGAGGAGTGGCTCCACGAGTTGCCATAGTGCGGCGCTGCCGCCAGCGCCGGGGATCAGGACGAAGCTGCGTTGCTGCATGCGTGCATTCTGCGCTGAGCGTCCAGCGGCCGGTAACTCAGCTGTCCGCCGGAGTGCCAGCGTCTACAGTGTCTGCGTGTCCCCGACGAGCCAGGTCCCTACGCTGAAAGCACTGCATGCTCTGAATCCGCTGCAGCAGCCGGCCTACTCTTCACCCCAGCAGCTGGCGGAGGTCGTCGGCAAGCTTCGGACGCTTCCACCGCTGGTATTTGCCGCCGAATGTGACAAGTTACGCACCAAGATGGCCAGTGTGGCGGCCGGCGAGGCTTTCATGCTGCAGGGCGGTGACTGCGCGGAGACTTTTGCCGACGTTACAGCTGCGAACATCCAGGGCAAACTCCGAACACTGCTTTCCATGGCGGTTGTGCTGACGTATGCAGCGCAGGTGCCGATCGTGAAGGTCGGCCGGATGGCAGGCCAGTTTGCCAAGCCGCGGAGCTCGGCCACAGAGACCCGCGACGGCATCACGCTGCCGGCATATCGGGGCGATGCGGTGAATGGCTTCGACTTCACCACCGAGGCTCGCGAACCCGACCCGCAGCGGCTGCTGGATGTCTACCACTCCTCCTCAGCAACCCTGAACCTCACGCGGGCCTTTGTCACCGGCGGATTCGCCCACCTCCGCAGCGTGCACAGTTGGAATGCCGACTTCGTCAAGAACTCAGCAGCGGGCGTCCAGTACCAGAACCTCGCCAATGAGATCGATCGGGCGCTTGCCTTCATGGTGGCCTGCGGGATCGACGACGATGTCTTCCGGACCGTGGACTTCTACTCCAGCCACGAGGCGCTGATCTTGGAGTACGAGCACGCGCTTACCCGCATCGACTCCCGGACCGGGCAACCGTACGGAACTTCCGGGCACTTCCTGTGGATCGGCGAGCGCACCCGCCAGCTGTACGGAGCACACGTCGAGCTGCTGCGGCATGTCCGCAATCCACTCGGGGTGAAGCTTGGGCCGGAAACCACCGCCGACAATGCGCTGGATCTGGCCGATCGACTGGACCCTGATCATGAACCGGGCCGGATCACCTTCATTACCCGAATGGGCGCCGGGAAGGTGCGCGAGGTGCTGCCGGACATCGTTGCCAAGGTGATCGCCAGTGGCCGGCAGGTGGCGTGGGTGTGCGACCCGATGCACGGCAATACCTTCGAGGCTCGCAATGGCTACAAGACTCGGGCGTTTTCAGACGTCATGGCTGAGCTCAATGGTTTCTTTGACGTTCACGAGGAGCTCGGCACCTGGCCGGGCGGTGTGCACGTTGAGCTCACCGGCGATGACGTCACTGAGTGCGTCGGTGGTGGCGACGACTTGGTTGAAGCAGATCTGGTGAGTCGCTACCAGACACTCTGCGACCCGCGACTGAACCGCAACCAGTCGCTGGAACTTGCCTTCCTGGTCGCGGAGCGGCTGACCACCGGCCGGATCAAACGGCCAAACCCGGTCCAGGCGTACGTGCCCCTGACGTTCTAGTTTCGGTTTTTCTGCTCGCGCAGGGCCGTGCTGGCAGGTTCCTGTCTTCCTCGCTTGCTCGCAGGCACGCGGCCGGCAATCAACGAGTCCGCTCCCGGGCACGTGCCCGCCGCGCGCTCGTTCAGACAGGAATGCGCGGCCTATGTCGCGAAGGATGCGCCTTGAAGCGGTCGAGCTTGTCGAAGGGCGCGGATTAGATGCTCAGCAGCTCAACGTCCTGGTCGCCGGCGAGGGTGACGAGCGCTGAGTCGAAGGTGAGGAGCCGGAGGCTTCGGCGCCGGGCAAGTGCGAGTAGATGAGCGTCGGTGATCTGACGGTGTCCGAACATGCGCGGCACGTCGGCATCAGTTATCGACACATCGTCAGTCAGGAACTGGTGGCCCTCAGCAGATCGCAAAGCCGAGAGAACTCGGCGCGCGTCCTCGACCCCGATCGGGCTCGGCAACACCTTCGGGTTCGACGAGACGCGCACGAAACCGCTCTCGGTGAGAGGGCAGGTAGCCCAACCGTGCTCACTGTGCTTCGCGAACCAGCTCCGGATGGCGAGGTGGTGCACATGCGAGTCCCAGGCGAGCGCGACGAGCGCGTTCACGTCGAGAAGTGATCCTCCCATCATTCCTCGTCGAGCTCGCGCCGCACCATCTCGGGGGTGATCGCGGGTGTGCCAGCGGGAACCCGGATCACGGGCAGGTCGCCTTCAGCCTCGATCCGAGCCGGCGTCAGCCCCCGGCGGGCCAGCTCAGAGATCATCCAGCCCAGAGACCGGTGTTGTTCGGCGGCCAGTTCCCGCGCTGCGGCGAGGATGTCTTCATCCAGGTCGAGCGTTGTACGCATGAGTTTGATGCTACCGCATCAACGCATCAATTGTGGGTGCGCACTACCGGCCTATCTCCGCCAGCCGAGCAAGCGGCATTTGTTGCGCACAGGAGAGGATGCACCCCGGAGCATGCAGGAATACCAGACTTCGTCAGACTCTTGTCCGTGATTGATCTGCGCTCTGACACCGTCACCAAGCCGTCGCCAGGCATGCGGCAGGCCATGCTGGCAGCACCCGTTGGCGATGACGTGTACGCCGAAGACCCGACGGTGATCGAGCTGGAGCAGCGGGTGGCCCAGCTGCTCGGGCACGAGGCAGGACTGTTTTGTGTCAGCGGGTCGATGTGCAACATCCTCGGGGTACGGCTGCTGGTCGAGCCAGGCCAGGAGGTGGTCTGCGACATCCAGGCTCACATCGCTCGGGCGGAGATGGGGGCTCACGGGGCGGTCAGTGGACTCACCATGCGGACCTTCCCTTCCAGCCGAGGCCGGCTGCAGCTGGCCGAGGTGGCCAAGATCATTGCGCCGTCGGCCGGTCCATACCTGGTATCGACCGCGGCGGTGGCGGTGGAGAACACTCACAACTTTGGCGGCGGGACGATCCAACCGATCGAGGAGCTCACGGCAGTAGGCCAGCTGTGTCGCGACCATGGCATCGGCTATCACCTCGACGGCGCCCGGCTGTGGAACGCGCACGTCGCGACCGGAGTAGCTCTCGAGGCCTATGGCCGGCTCTTCGACACGGTCAGCGTGTGTTTCTCCAAGGGCCTCGGGGCTCCGGTTGGCTCCGTGCTGGTGAGCACAGCGGAGAACATTGCACGCGCCCGCGTACTGCGGAAGCGTCTCGGCGGAGGCTGGCGCCAGGCAGGTGTACTCGCCGCCGCCTGTCTCTACGCCCTTGATCATCACCTGCAATGGCTTGCCGATGATCATGTAGCAGCACGCGCCTTCGCCGAGGCCGTTGCGGCCTGTGTCCCGGCCGCTGTGGAGCCGGACGCCGTGGAGACGAACGTCGTGGTGATCGACACCGGCGCGGCTCCCGCTGCTCCGATCGCCGTCGCGGCGGCTGAGCGCGGGGCGCGGGTCTCCGCGCTAGGTCCCCACATGATCAGAGCGGTTACCCATCTCGATGTGACAGCCGAGGACTGCGAGTGGGCCGGTCAGCTCGTCGGAAAGCTGCTGAGTGGCTAGTAGTTCGCTGAAAAGTACACTCCAGCCGGACTGGCAACAGCCACAGTTACGCTCACCGAGCGACGCGGGACATCGGCACGGGTGAGCTTTCCAGCCAACAACACCCCATCAGCGAAGCTCCGACAACCTGCCCCTACGGTGGTGCAATGCGGATCACCCACCTTGGGCATGCGGCCGTACTGGCTGAGACCGACGGCGCGCGAATTCTCATCGATCCGGGCAACCTCTCCGACGCGTGGCACTCTCTAACTGATCTGGACGCGGTGCTCGTGACGCACCAGCATCCAGACCATCTCGATCCTCAGAACCTGCCCGCCTTGCTTACGGTGAACCCCGCCGCGATCGTCCTGGTCGAGCCATCGATCCTCGATCTGATCAGCTCAGGTGAGCTGCCGGCCCTGGGTGAGAATGTCGCCGGCTTCACGCCAGACAGCCAAATGACCATCAGTGACGTTCTGGTGACCGCTGTCGGCGGGCAGCATGCAGTCATCCACCGCGACATACCGCGGATCGGCAACGTCGGCTACGTACTGCGGTCCGAAGGCCAGCCGACTCTGTTCCACCCCGGCGATGCTTACGACACGATTCCCAATGGCATCGACATCATTGCCGTCCCCGCGTACGGGCCGTGGGCGGCGATGAAGGAGACCATCGACTTCGTCCGAGCCGTTGGGGCGCTGGAAGGATTCCCGATCCATGATGAGCTGCTCAGCGACCGAGGCCGGACCGTCGCGTTCAATCGGCTCAATGAAATGACTGCCACTCGGATCGTCAACTTGCGTGGCGGAGCTACGCACGAATTCTGAGCATGCAGGCAGCGGTCCCAACCGGTCGGCCAGCTGCTGCAATGGATTCATGGCACAGCACGTCACGATAGGTATCGGTCCCGTCTTGTTCGCGGACTTGGAGGCGGTGGCGCGGCACGATGCCCAGGTCGTCATTTCCGACGATGCCTGGGCCGAGGTCCGCAGGTCCCGCGCAATCATCGAGGCCCTCGCCGATGATCAACAACCGCATTACGGAGTATCGACCGGCTTCGGTGCCCTGGCAACCCGGCACATTCCTGTTGAGCTGCGCGGCCAGCTGCAGCGCAGCCTGATCCGCTCGCACGCTGCTGGGTCGGGACCGGAGGTGGAGCGAGAGGTGGTGCGGGCCCTCATGTTGCTGCGGATCTCTACCCTCGCCACGGGTCGCACCGGCATTCGCGAGGAGACGCTGCGTTGCTACGTCGCGATGCTGAACGCCGGGCTTACTCCGATCGTGTACGAGTACGGCAGTCTCGGTTGCTCCGGCGACCTGGCTCCGCTTGCTCATTGCGCCCTGGCGCTGATGGGCGAGGGCTTTGTGCGGGACGGATCCGGGGCTCTCATTCCAACCGGCGATGCATTCGCTGCCGCGGGCATCGCTCCGGTGACGCTTGCCGAGAAAGAGGGCCTGGCCCTGATCAATGGCACCGACGGGATGCTCGGCATGCTGGTGCTGGCGATCATCGATCTGCGGCGGTTGCTCAAGGCGGCAGACATAACGGCAGCCATGAGCGTGGAAGGTTTGCTCGGCACAGACGACGTTTTCGCAGACGGTCTGTACGCGCTGCGGCCGCATCCCGGCCAGGCCGCTTCGGCCAGCAACCTGCGTATGATCATGGCCGGCAGCGAGATCCGGGAAAGCCACCGTACCGAGGCGTGCACCCGGGTTCAGGACGCCTACTCGCTGCGCTGTGCCCCTCAGGTGGCCGGGGCCGTACGGGACACAGTTGATCATGCTGAGCGAGTCGCACTGATCGAGCTGGCGTCAGCCATCGACAACCCGGTGATCACGCTCGATGGCCGAGTCGAGTCCAACGGCAATTTCCACGGCGCACCACTGGGTTACGTGCTGGACTTCCTCGCCATCGCCGCGGCCGACCTGGCCAACATTGCTGAGCGTCGTACCGACCGCTTTCTCGACAAAGCCCGGAGCAGCGGACTCAATGCCTTTCTGGCGTCCGACCCCGGTGTCGATTCCGGCCACATGATCGCCCAGTACACCCAGGCTGCGATCTGCTCGGAGCTGAAGCGGCTCGCGGTGCCGGCCTCGGTGGACTCGATTCCTAGCTCGGCCATGCAGGAAGACCACGTATCCATGGGCTGGTCGGCAGCGCGCAAGCTGCGCCGCGGCATCGATGGGCTGACTCGGGTGCTGGCAATCGAGTTGCTGACGGCTGCCCGCGGCATCGAGATGCGCTCGCCGCTGCAACCAGCCCCGGCCAGTGCCGCGGTGATCGCCGCGCTGCGTGCCGCTGGTGCGCCGGGGTCTGGTGCTGATCGCTGGCTCGCACCTGAGATCGACGTCGCGGTTGAGCTGGTTGCCACAGGGGCCGCCGTCGCGGCCGTCGAGTCAGTGACCGGCCCTCTCAATTGATCAAGAAGAAGGAGACCTCAACATGGAAGGCGCCCGACCGGTACGCGCACCCCGCGGCACAACACTGACGGCTCGCTCCTGGGCTACTGAAGCTCCGCTGCGGATGCTGATGAACAACTTGGATCCCGAGAACGCCGAACGGCCCGATGATCTAGTGGTGTACGGCGGCACCGGCCGCGCGGCCAGGGATTGGCAGGCGTACGACGCCATGGTGCGCACGCTGACGACTCTGGCACCCGACGAGACGATGCTCGTCCAGTCCGGCCGCCCGGTGGGGGTGATGCAGACCCATGAATGGGCACCGCGGGTGATCTTGGCCAACTCGAACCTGGTGCCTGACTGGGCGACCTGGCCGGAATTCCGCCGCCTGGAGAAGCTCGGGCTGACCATGTACGGCCAGATGACCGCAGGCTCGTGGATCTACATCGGTACCCAAGGCATCGTCCAGGGCACCTATGAGACCTTTGCAGCGGTCGCGGAGAAACGGTTCGGCGGCACCCTGGCCGGTACCTTGACCTTGACTGGCGGTTGTGGCGGGATGGGCGGCGCGCAGCCGCTGGCCGTGACATTGAACGAGGGCGTCTGCCTGATCGTCGATGTTGATCCAGCACGGCTGCAGCGCCGGGTCCAGCATCGTTACCTCGACGAGGTCGCCGATGATCTTGACTTGGCCGTGTCCCGGGCGGTCGGCGCCAAGACAGAACGGCGGGCTACCTCGATTGGTGTCGTCGGCAACTGCGCCGAGGTGTTCCCGGAACTGTTGCGTCGTGGCGTACCGATCGACATCGTCACCGACCAGACCAGCGCCCACGACCCGCTGTCCTACCTGCCCGAGGGGATCAGCGTCGAGGACTGGGCTTCCTACGCCGAGCAGAAGCCCGAGGAGTTCACCGACCGAGCGCGCGCCAGCATGGCGCGTCACGTGCAAGCGATGGTGGAATTCCAAGATGCCGGTGCCGAGGTCTTCGACTACGGCAACTCGATTCGCGACGAAGCCCGACTGGGTGGCTATAAGCGTGCTTTCGAGTTTCCCGGCTTCGTGCCGGCTTACATCCGGCCACTGTTCTGCGAGGGCAAAGGCCCGTTCCGCTGGGTGGCGCTGTCTGGCGACCCGCGCGACATCGAGGTCACCGACCGGACGGTGATGGAGCTGTTTCCTGGTAACCACCGATTGCAGAAGTGGCTCCGGGGTGCCCGCGACAAGATCAGCTTCCAAGGCCTGCCGGCTCGCATCTGCTGGCTGGGCTACGGTGAGCGGGACCAGGCAGGCTTGGCTTTCAATGATCTGGTCGCCTCGGGCAAGATCAGCGCGCCCATTGTCATCGGCCGTGATCATCTGGACTGCGGCTCGGTCGCCAGCCCGTACCGGGAGAGTGAGGCGATGCTCGACGGTTCGGACGCCATCGCTGACTGGCCGTTGCTGAACGCGTTGATCAACACCGCGTCTGGAGCTTCCTGGGTGTCGATCCACCACGGCGGCGGGGTGGGCATCGGCCGCTCCATCCATGCCGGTCAGGTATCCCTGGCCGACGGTACGGAGTTAGCCGCACAGAAGCTGGCGCGCGTATTGACCAACGATCCCGGCATGGGTGTAGTCCGGCACGCAGATGCCGGTTACGAGCGAGCCGAGCAGGTGGCAGCCGAGCGGGGCGTGAGGATCCCGATGCGGGAAGGAAGCTGAGGAGTGATCATGGCCCAAGCCGGGAGGTTCGAGCAGCTGTGGTCGGCGATCGTGGATATCGGGCGCGATCCCACCACCGGCGGTTACCGTCGGTTCGCCTGGACTGAACCGGATCTGAAAATGCGGGAGTGGTTCGCCGACGAGTGCGCGAGCCGAGGCTTGGATCTGATCGAGGATCGGATGGGTAACCAATGGGCATGGTGGGGTGATCCGGACATAGATGCGTCGGGCGGTATCGTCACGGGCTCCCATCTGGACAGCGTGCCGGACGGCGGCGCCTTCGACGGGCCGTTGGGCGTGGTCAGTGCCCTAGCGGCAATCGACATACTTCGAGCGAGCGGAATCGAGCCGCATCGCGCAATCGGCGTCGTGAACTTCGTTGACGAGGAGGGTGCCCGGTTCGGCGTTTCCTGTATCGGATCACGGGTGATCACCGGGGCACTGAGCCCTGAACGGGCGCTGGCGCTGCGGGACACCGACGATGTGACCATGGCGGAAGCAATGCGTGCGGCGGGGCGGCAGCCAGAACAGCTGGGTGCGGATCCGGAGGCTGTTGGTCGCATCGGGTCGTTCATTGAGTTGCACATCGAGCAGGGTCGCGGCCTGATCGACCTCGGTCGTGCCGTAGCGATTGGCAACCGGATCTGGGCGCACGGCCGGTGGCGGATCGAGATTCCGGGCGAGGCCAACCACGCCGGCACCACCAGGCTGAGCGATCGCCAAGACGCGGTCATCGGCTGTGCGCGGGCGGTGCTGGCGGCCCGCGCTGCGGCCGAGGTGCACGGCTCTCTCGCGACGGTCGGGAAGATCAGCATCCAGCCGGGCGGGGTGAACGCCATTGCTCGTTCGGCCACTGCCTGGCTTGATGCCCGGGCCGCCAGCGAGCCGGCGCTGCGTGCCACCGTGGCTCAGATTGCAGAGCAGGTCGCCGCTTCGGACGCTGTTTTGACCGAAGAGTCGCGAACGCCGCAGACCGCGCTTGATAATGACCTGGTTGCCCGGCTGGCCGGGCTGCTTGACGATGCGCCAGTCATGAGCACCGGTGCAGGTCATGACGCTGGGATTCTGGCCAATGCGGGTGTGCCGGCGGCGATGATCTTCGTCCGGAACCCGACCGGGGTATCTCACTCACCGGCCGAGTGGGCCGAGCCTGACGACTGCCGCGCCGGGGTTGCCGCGTTGGCGACGGTGCTGACGGACCTGGCGGGATCCGAGCAGTGAGCTCGTACTGGGCCGGGTACGCCTGGTTGCCGGAGGGTTGCCTAGCAGGCGTGAGCTTCGATGTGGACGAGGGGCGCTTCGCGCGCGTTCGGGTCGGTCTCGAACCGCGAGCCGGTCAGCAGATTCTCAACGGCGTGACACTTCCTGGTCTTGCCAATGGCCACAGCCACGCCTTCCATCGCGCCCTCCGGGGCCGGACGCACGCCGAAGGCGGCAGCTTCTGGACCTGGCGTCGGCAGATGTACGCCCTCGCAGCTCGCCTCGATCCCGATTCCTACCTCGCGCTCGCCCGAGCCGTCTTTGTCGAGATGGTGCAGGCCGGATACACCGTCGTGGGGGAGTTCCACTATCTGCATCATGATCATCGCGGTCGCTGGTACGCCGATCCCAATGCCATGGGCAAGGCGCTGATCCAGGCCGCCACCGATGCTGGCGTCCGGCTCACGCTGCTGGACACCTGCTACCTGGCCGGCGGGCTGACCGGGACCGGTCATCTTCCGCTGGATCCGGAACAGATCCGCTTCAGCGATGGAGACGTCGATCAATGGCAGGACAGAATGAGCCAACTCACCGCAGCCGGGCGGGTGCGCATCGGCGCCGCTGTACATTCGGTCCGCGCGGTACCTGCCGAGTCCCTCGGCAAGATCGGTGAGGTGGCAGGGGAGCGCGCTTTGCATGTGCACCTCAGCGAGCAACCGGCCGAAAACGCTGCTACCCAGGCCTTCTACAGTCGCACTCCGACCGAGCTGCTGGATGATCACGGCCTGCTTGGACGCCGCACGACCGCGGTGCATGCCACTCACCTCACCGACACCGACATCAAGATGCTGGGTAGTAGCCAGACGTCGGCGTGCTTCTGTCCGACCACCGAGCGTGATCTTGCCGACGGCATTGGTCCTGCTCGGAGGTTGGCCAGCGCAGGCAGCCCACTAGCCCTCGGTTCCGACCAGCATGCCGTGATCGACCCGTTCGAGGAGATGCGTGGACTCGAGCTGCACGAGCGGCTGGCGACCGGTGAACGTGGCTGCTTCACTCCGGGTGATCTGATCATGATCGGCAGTGCAGCCGGGTACCGCAGTCTGGGCTGGCCCGAAGGCGGCCGGATCGCTGATGGAGATCTCGCCGACTTCGTCGTGGTCCGCACGGACTCCATGCGAACGACCGGCGCCCGGCCCGATCAGATCGGTTTCGCTGCCACCGCCGCCGACATCGACCAGGTCGTCGTCGGCGGTGAGGTGATCGTCCGGGATGGGCAGCACCGGCTCGGTTCACCAGCCCGGCTGCTCACTGGGGCTCTTGACCAACTAGGT
>JAJTCL010000048.1 GCA_021323255.1 Propionibacteriaceae bacterium
ACTCAGCGCTCACCGCAGTGGCGCATGGCGCCGAGGCGGCCGTGCCTGCAGTCGGAAGCGAGCCGGAACTCACCCGCGAGGACGACGAGTACGGACCCAATTCGGAGCTGCTCGCGCATCGCGCTTTGAATCCGCCGCCGTCGTCGTCGCTCGCAGAGGAAAGAACGGCTCACCCAGTGTCAATTGCTCGCTCCGCTCACCTGGCTCCGCACGGCGGTGCGCAATTTCCGACGCTCGCAGCTGAGGCCTCTCCTATTGAGGACGGTCTCAGTGGACCATCGCCCATGCGCGATCTGCCGTCAGGAGTTGAGTTCGGGACCGCCGTACACGCGGTCTTCGAACGTGTTGAAGCGACGGCCGGCGACCTGCCGGCCGCCCTGCGTGAAGCGTGCGCTGTGACTCTGGCGCAAGGTCCAGCCACGACGATGACCGCCGACGCCCTGGCCAGTGCGATGCTTCCCGCCTTCCGCACCCCCCTTGGACCGCTCGCCGACGAGCAACGGCTCTGCGACCTCCCACGCGGTGATCGACTGGCTGAACTGAGCTTCGAGTACCCGCTGACGGGCGGCGACATGACCAACGCAGAAGTCACGTTGGGCATGGTGGGTCCGCTGCTCCGGCGCTACCTTTCCCCCTCAGATCCGTTGCGTGACTATCCCGACCTGCTTGACGACCCCGCTCTGAGTACCCAAGCCATGCGTGGCTACCTGACTGGCAGCATCGATGCCGTGCTGCGGATTCGCCGCGATGGGGCACCGCACTATCTGGTTGTGGACTACAAGACCAACTGGCTTGGCGGTTTCGACGGCGAAGTGCTGAAGGTGGGCGATTACACACCGGCACGGATGGCGGCTGCCATGATGAGCGCCCATTATCCGTTGCAGGCGTTGCTGTACACCGTGGCACTACACCGAATGCTGCGCTGGCGGCAGCCGAACTATGACCCAGCCGTCCATCTGGGCGGCATCCTCTACCTGTTCGTACGCGGGATGGCTGGTCCGGACACCCCGCGCGTGGCTGGCGTGCCGTGCGGAGTATTTGGCTGGCGTCCACCAGCATCGCTGGTCGTCGAGCTCTCCGAGCTCCTGGATGGCATCCTCTGATGAGCATCCAATCCAAGCTCGCCGCTGGTGTGCTCGACCGTGCGCTGGTGGCAGGGGCAGCATCGGGCCTGCTTGCGGTGTTCAATCAGGCTGGAGTTCTCAATCCGGCGGACGTGCACACGGCGGATGTGGTGTGCCGGATCGGCCGCGACGTCGACCAGCAGGTCCGGCTTGCCCTCGCCTTGACTGTCCGCGCGCTACGCAACGGCTCTGTCTGCATTGATCTCCAGTCGGTACACACCACAGCCTTCGATGAAGCGGAGGCCGTGATCGATATTTCGTCGCTGCCGTGGCCCGAGCCGGAGAAGTGGATCGCTGCCTGCAGGGGGAGCCCACTAGTGGCCGACGGAGCTGACAAGCCGGGTGGTCGGCCGCTGCGTCTGGTCGGCGGACTGCTCTACCTGGAGCGGTATTGGCAGCAGGAAGAGGTGGTTCGAGTACAGCTGCAGGGGCGTTTCGCTGCACCGGCGCCTGACATCGATCAGTCGCGACTGGCAGCTGCATTGCCGAGACTGTTCGACCACGAGGGCTTGGAGCCGGGCGAGGCCGATCGCCAGGAGCTGGCAGTGGCTGTCAGCGCACTCGGCCGAGTAAGCGTGCTCGCGGGCGGGCCGGGCACAGGCAAGACAACGACTGTGGCCAGGTTGCTGGCCTTGTTGCGGGATCAGCCCGGGCCGGCTTTGCGAATCGCGTTGGCTGCGCCGACCGGAAAAGCCGCGGCGCGTCTGGAGGAGGCAGTGCGAGCCGCCGCGGCACAGCTGGAACCGGAGGACCAGCACCGGTTGGGCGATTTGGCGGCGTCGACGCTGCATCGGCTGCTGGGCTGGCTGCCATCGAATCGAAGCCGGTTCCGGCACGACGCGACGAATCAACTGCCGCACGACGTCGTGATCGTCGATGAGATGTCGATGGTGTCCCTCACCCTTATGGCGCGGCTGCTCGAGGCAGTGCGGCCGAGCGCCCGGCTGGTGTTGGTTGGCGACCCGGATCAGCTGTCATCGGTCGAGGCCGGCGCCGTCCTGGCCGATATTGCGCGGGCTCCTGGCACACCCGATGTGGACCTCGGAAAGCGGCTGGTCGAGCTCGGACTGGTTACCGACCCTGAGACAGCGCCAGTGCACGGGGTTGTGCAACTGACGCACACCTGGCGGTTCGGCGGTGCCATCGACGCGCTGGCCAGGGCCATCAGGGCCGCCGATGCGGAAGCGGCGGTAGCGGTGCTCCGCTCGGGAGCGAGCGATGTCCATTTCCGCGAGCTCGACCTGGAAACTACACCGACTGATGCGTCGAGCAGAGCGCTGGCGGGCATGGCAGCACAGGTTCGTACGACCGGTGTCGCCATGCTGGAGGCGGCCAGATCTGGCGACGTAGCCGGTGCATTGGCCGCCCTCGACTGGCATCGGGTGCTGTGCGCTCACCGGCGGGGGCCCTACGGAGTGCTTCGCTGGAGCCAGGAGGTGGAGCGTTGGCTGGTCGACGCCATCCCCGGATACAGCGAAGATGGCGAGTGGTATGTGGGACGGCCATTGCTGATTACCGCCAACGACTATGAGATGTCGCTCTACAACGGCGACACGGGCGTCATCGTGGAGACACCCGACGGCGTACGCGCCGCCTTTGCCCGCGGTGCCGCAGCCAAGCTCTTCCCGCCGGTGCGGTTGGACGCCATCCAGACCGTCCATGCCATGACGGTGCATCGGGCGCAGGGCAGCCAGTTCGACAGCGTGTCGTTCGTCCTGCCGCCGCCGGACTCTCCCTTGCTGACCCGCGAGCTGCTCTACACCGCTGTTACCCGGGCACGGCGCCACGTCCTCATCATCGGCTCCGAGGAAGCCATCAGGCGCGCCATCCAGCGTCCCGCCAACCGGGCAAGTGGGCTGCGGCACCGGTTGGCCGCGGACTTGTCAGCAAATATGGTTGCCCGGACGAGCACCTACGCTGACAACTCGGTTAGCGCGGAGAAGATCCGCCGCGGAGCGATGCAGCGAGCGGAGCACTCAATCACGGATCGCGTGCCGCCGTGCTGAGGAGGAACGAGCGGAGTCGTTCTTTCCTCTGCGAGCGACGACGAAGTAGGCGGCTAACAAGCGCGATCCGCGCGGAGCGAGCTCAGCGAGCGGAGCACTCAGATGGGTGCCTCACCAGCCCGCCAGGCTTGGATCATCCGAGATGCGATGGAGCTGTTCCCAGGCAGCCCGAGTGCTCCAGAGTCCAGCTTGGCGCTCAGCTGGTCGCGGGTATACCACTCCGCATGGGCGATCTCGTCGGTATCGACGCGTATGTCTGTGCCGGTTGCCCGACCGAAGAAAGCGACCATCAGCGAGCGCGGAAACGGCCACGGTTGGCTGCCGAAATAACGCAAGTCGGAGAGGCTGATGTCGACCTCTTCGCCGATCTCCCGGTGGATGGCTTGCTCCAGTGACTCGCCGGACTCCACAAAGCCGGCAAGTACTGACACCCGATCCCCCCACGCCGTTTGGCCCCCCAGCAGCAATCGGTCCTCGGCGTCGACGACGGCGACGATCACGGCCGGATCCGTCCGCGGAAAATGATCCCGGCCACATCGCCTGCAGTGCCGCGCGAAGCCGCCGTTGATCACGACAGTCGCCGCACCGCATCGGGGACATTGCGGCTCCAGGCGATGCCAATGCGTTACGGCAGCGGCCGTGGCGGCGATGTCGCGCTCGTTGTCGGTGAGCTGAAAGGCAACCTCGCGGAAATCATGCATCTCTCCGTCGGCCAGTTCTTCCACTGCGAAGATCGGCGAGCCGTTGAGCAGTCCCAGCAGCCGGTGCCGCTGGCTGTCGAATTCCATGAATGGCCGCGTCATGCGCAGCTTGCTACCGCCGGCATTGGTCGAGAATCGTGACTCGGGATCAAGGGTGAGCAGCTTGGCGTCCTCAGCGTGCCAGAGTCCGGCGACCCAATCGGCATTGCCGCGGTGATGGTCGACACGGTCGAGGTCGCTCGGCATCGCCCAATCGATCACCAGGTCAGGGTAATCGCTCAACCTGTGCTGTCAGGATCGATTCGACGCCCCGGCGGTCCGGCAGCGCGGCTGGCCGGAGGATCTCATCGGTGCGTACGTAGTAGAAGATCGCGTCGATGTGGTCGACCGGAAGCCCGTACGCCTCGGCCCAGGCCAGCCGGTAGATGGCAAGCTGCAGCGGGTCGGCAGCCTCGGCGTGCCCGGTCTTCCAGTCCACCACCTGGAAGCTGACTCCTCCGGGCGCGGCCGGATCGGACCGCTGGTAGACCGCGTCAATCCGACCCCGGACCAGCCGGCCGGCGATCCAGATGCTGAACGGTGCCTCAATCGCGTACGGCACCGCGCCGCCGAAACGGCCGGCCGCGAAGGCCTCGCAGAGCTCGCGCAGCTCCTGCTCGTCGTGGGTATCTGAGTCTGCCCGGTCGGGCATGTCATCAAGATCGATTAGCTGTTGCTGGCCCAGGCCGCCATTGGGCAGCCGGCCGCCGAAATAGCGCTCAACCCAGTGATGGAAGCGGGTGCCAAACCGGGCGCTACGAGAAGGTTGGCGTGGCATGGGCCGTGCCAGCTCCGCGACGAAAGCCGCTGGATCGGCGTTCAGCCGGAGCAATGCAGTCGTCGACAGCTGGGCGGGCAGCTCCACGAGTCGATCTCCCGACCGCGACTCGACTGCCTCCGCGAGCAGCCGGTCGATGTCGGCGTCCCAGCCGGCAACGATTTCGTGATCATCGAGCAGTAAGGGCTCGCTCGCCGGATCGTCGTAACGACCCAGATCGACAAGTCGCTGCCGGGCCCGCTGCACATCCACTGCGGCATCGTGCCGCCGGGCCAAAGCCTCAGGATCGAGCGGCATGGGCCAGGTTTGCGGAGCTACCTCGGTCACCAAGGGATTGTCCGGTCCTGGCGGCGCGGCCTCGGCGAGCAGCTGATTCTGCCGGGCGGCCTCTTCGATGATCACCCGCAGATATGTCGAGGCCGCTCGTGCGTTGCTAAGGTCGGACCGCCAGGAGTGACCGGTACCCACCAGCAGTCGCTTGGCACGGGTGGCGGCGACATAGGCCAGCCTGTCCTCGGCCAGCAGCTGTTGGCGGCTGAGCTGCTGCTTGTAGTCGCCCATTCCGGCGTACGTCACCTCGACGAGCTGCGGAATCGATCCGGCGTCTCCGCGCAGATCCGCCGGCAAGACCGAGGGGTTCATCACCCAGTTGTCGGTGACGCGGTCACTGGGGAAGACCCCTTTCATGAGCGCAGGCAGGAAGACGGCTTCCCACTCCAGGCCCTTTGCCTTGTGCACAGTGAGGAGCTTGACCGCATCGCGGTTGGAGGGAACCGCCTGCTCGAGCCCCGTACCTTGATCGCTCTCAGCCTGGAGATACCCCAGAAGCCCGGCCAACGAGGCTTCTCCGTCCACGTCGACATAGGCGGCGACCGCATCCAGGAACGCGCCGACCTGGTCCCGCCGGGAGGTTCGGGCGAACTCCGGAGTGGCCATCAGTTCGACATCCAAGCCAATTGTGGTGATCACCCGGCGGGTCAGGTCGAGTACTGGCTCATCGCTGTGCCGCCGCAGAAATGCCAGCTCAGCAGAGACCCGCGCGAACCGCTCTCGCGCCTGCGGCGAATACGCTGCATCGCCCGGATTGTCCAGAGCGTCGAGCAGGCTGACGACTTCGGTCGGGTCAACTTCGGCAACGGCACGTTCCAGTGAGCTGAGGACTGGTGTGCTGCCCGGCGGCTCGGCGGCATCCTCAGCCGGTCCGGGTGCGATCCGAGCCAGCTCACGAGCGCGGCGGCCGAGTAGGGCGAGATCGCGCGGTCCAATCTGCCAGCGAGGTCCGGTCAGGAGCCGGATCAGGTCCGGGTTTGCGGTGACATCCTCGATCAGCCGCAAGGTCGCAGTGATGTCCATGATCTCAGGCAGATAGAGCAGGCCACCAAGCCCAACAATTTCGACCGGCACATCCCGGGCGGTTAGCTCCTCATACAGCGGCGCGATGTCGGCGTTGCGTCGGGTCAGCGCTGCGACTTCCGCCCAGCGCGACACCTCACCGCTTGCCTGCAACCCGGCAATCTGGTCCCCGATCCAGTTGATCTCCTCCGGCCAGGTTTCGAAGGTAGCGGCCCGCACCTGACCTAAGGGCGTTCCTTCGGCGGCACGCAACAGCCCGAGGCCAGCGCCGCCGTCGGTCGGCGCAACGCCGCCTGCGATGACACTGCCGGTCTCGGTCCGCAGCGGTCCGCTCAGCACATTGGCGACGTCGAGGATCGTTCGCCCACTGCGTCGATTGACGGTGAGCGCGAAGCGCTGAGCCGGTCCACCGTCGCTACGCGGAAAGTCGTCGGCGAAGGTCAGGATGTTGCTCGCGGCAGCCCCGCGCCATCCGTAGATTGCCTGAAACGGATCACCCACCGCTGTCACCGGGTGCCCACGACCATCGCCGGTCGTTGGACCAGAGAACAACCCCCGCAGCATGATCGCCTGTGCCGCAGAGGTGTCCTGGTACTCGTCGAGCAGCACAACTCGAAAGGCGGCGCGTAGCGCATGGGAGACCTGAGGCAGCTCAGTTGCCAGCCGGGCCGCAATGGCCATCTGATCGGCGAACTCGACCAATCCAAGCCGCAGCTTCAAGTCCTGGTAGTCACGGACCAAGCTGGCTAATTCAAGGCGCTCCTGACAGGCGATGATGGCCTTCTTGACATCGGCATAGACGTTACCGCGATTGTTGAGTGGGGCTGCCCACAGGGCCAGCAGCAGGTCGCGCGCGTGCGGGTCCAGATCATCCACAGCAACCAGGTGTTGCTGGAGATCGGCATCCAGCCTCAGCACCCGCTCGGTGACGGTGGCCGGCCGGAGCCGTGAGATGAACTCGAAGGGCCCGGCTGCGGCCTTCACCACGCGCGATGCGAGCCGGAAACGGGTGGCACCGCTGATCATTGTCGGGTCGGCCTCGAAACCCAGCCGCAGTCCATGCTCAGCGACCAGCCGCCCGGCGAAAGCGTCGTAGGTCATGACTAGCTGTTCACCGGATTCATCGACGCCGCGATCAGCGATCAGCCCTGCTCGTAACAACGCGTTGCGTACCCGTTGGGAGAGCTCCGCAGCCGCCTTCCGAGTAAACGTCAGGCCGAGCACCTCCTCTGGTCGTACGGCGCCGGTGCCAACCAGCCAGACAACCCGGGCCGCCATGACAGTGGTCTTCCCCGATCCGGCGCCGGCAATGATGACACCAGGCTCGAGAGGCGCGGTGATGGCAGCCAGCTGCTCGGTGGAAAACGAGATGCCCAGCGCATCGATCAGCCCGGCTGCGCTGTCCAACCGCGCCCTAGACGCAGGCGGGCTGAGGGTGTAGACGGTCATCGCACGACCTGCTGACCAGTCGGCTGCGCGGGACAGCTGCTGCGGACTGGACAGTATCGGCAAGCTGGGCCGATGCGGGCATCATGATGTTCGCGGCGAATGATGTTCGCAGCCTCCGCGAGCCGGCGATGAACCCAGGTCGGTTGTCCGGCGCTTGGGTCACTGCCCGCGCCGTCCAGCAGCCCCACAGGGAAAGTCACGTCGTCAAGGGAAGCCTGCTGAAAGGTCTTCGGATAACCGCTGTCGCCGTCGGGCAGCCGGAGATACACCAGTTCGGCGCCGGCGGGCCGCGCGCCTTCCCCGGCCACGGCCGCAAATGCGCCCTGCTGAACCGCAAGCTGGTAGACCCCTAGCTGATCGTGTAGCGCCACATCTGCGGCCGTGGGCGCTGCTTTTGAGGTCTTGAAATCCACGATCCTGATCCGGCCGTCAGGGTCCCGCTCAACCCGGTCGGCACTGCCTGTGAGATGGACCCGGTCGGTGCCTAGATCAATATGGCAAGAGAATTCGACCTCGGTTCCCAGCAGGGTGAGATGTGACCTGGCCTCTTGCCACATCACAAAACGCTCGAGGGCGGACTCGGCCTCTACTCGCTCCACCGCTGAAAGCCAGTGCGCGTCGAAGGCCAGCTGGCTCCAGACCGACTCCAGATGTGTCGCAAGCTCCTCAGGATCGGCTTTGTTGTGCGCCCCGTACTCGGCCAGCACGTGAACCACCGAGCCGAAGCTCGCAGCAGCCGTACGCACTGGCTCACCTTGAGCCTTGCGCGCCAGGAACCAATTCCGCGGGCAGGCTAGAACACTGGCCAATTGGCTGCCGGAAAGATGGACCGGCTCCTCCGGGCCGAGCAAAGGTTGATCGGCCCGACTCAGCGGACGCATCCCCCACCAGTGCTCTGGTCGCGCGGACGGGACGAGTGGGCGGGCGTCGTGATCGGTTGCATCGGCCAGCCGTGCCAGCCGTGCGGCGGCCTCCTCACGGAGCCGCGGCGAGACTTCCGGGTCGACGGTGGTGCTGCGGAGCTCACCAACCAGGGCCGACAGCGACAAGGGTCGTCGCGGCCGTCCCGGCAACTCCCTCATTGGCACGCCAAGCTCAGCGAGGAAGCGGGAAGGCTGGTCGGCCTCACCCTCAGTACCCGCCACCGCTGTCACAACGAGCCGCGATCGAGCTCGGGTGCATGCGACGTAGAAGAGCCGTCGCTCCTCCGCTATCCGAGTCGCGGTAGGAACGGGCGCCAGCACCTCGTGGCGCCCCAGCTGATCAGGTTCTAGCAAGGAACCGCGACGGCGTACGTCCGGCCACCGGCCTTCCTGAACGCCGGCTACCACCACGAGATCCCACTCCAATCCCTTGGCGCGATGGGCTGTCAGCACTCGCACGCCAGACCCGCGTAGCTCGCCCTCGCGCAACGGGTCGGCAGGAATCTGCTGGCCTTCGACCTCAGCCAGGAAACCAGTCACTCCACGCAGACCTGACACTTCCTCGGAGCGAGCGGCGATCTCGAACAGTGCACAAATGGCATCCAAGTCGCGGTTGGCTCGACGGCCGGCCTCGCCAGCCGCGCCTGCCTGCTGCCGAAGCCTTTCCGGCCACGTTGTCTGCGACCAGAGCAGCCACAGCGCCTCCTCTGCTGTGCTTCCGGCGTCGATGGCACGCTCGCAGCGTCGCAACAGTTCGGCCAGCGCGCGAGCTGCGTCGACCTCCGGACTGGGCGGGCAGTCCTCCAGCAGGTCGCGATCGCGTAATGCGAGGCTCGTCAGCTCAACAGAAGATCGTGGTAGCGCTATGCCAGCCAGCTCGGCGCGCTCGGCCTCACGGAGGGCTCGTCCCAGCCGCCGAGTTGACATGCTGTCCATGCCACCGAGCGGTGAGGTAAGCAACAGCTGTGCCTCATCGGCTGTCGGTGAGCAGCCTCGGGCGGCGACTTGAAGGGCCAGCAACAACGGACGCGCTGCAGGGTCGGCGGCTAAGGGAATCTCATCCCCGGCGACCTCAACCGGTACGCCGGCAGCAACCAGGGCCCGAGTCAATCCTGGAATTGTGGTGCGGCCAGAACGGATCAACACCGCCATATCAGTCCAAGCCAGGTTGTCGCGGAGATATGAACTCCGCAGGATCTCCGCGATGTGCTCGGCCTCGGCGCCCGCGCTGCTGCAGGTGAAGACCTCCACTTTTCCCTTGGCACGTTCGGAGTCGGCAATGGGATGTCGGAAAGCGGCGAACACCTCGGCTGGCAGCGAACGTGGCATGCCTAACCGGCTGGCCACGCTGCGGCTGGCGGCCAGCAGCGCGCTACCGAAGCGGTGTGTCCGGTTCAGTGCTAAAACCGCCGCCGGCGCTCCCCCTCGGGTGCGGAACAGGTCCGGAAAGTCCAAGATCCCGCGCGCCTCAGCGCCGCGAAACGCATAGATCGACTGGTCGGGATCCCCCACGGCGACCACATCCCGCCCGCCACCAGCAACCACCTGCAACAGCCGCACCTGCGAGGGATCAGTGTCTTGATACTCGTCGACAAAGACACAATCGATCTCACTGCGCAGCGTTGTCGCGATCTCGGGCCGCGACAACAAAATGCGGCTGCGGTGCACCAGCTCGGCGTAGTCGAGGACACCTTCGGCATCCAGCACGTCGAGGTACTCGTCGAAGAAAGCTCCCAGGCTCACCCACTCTGCTCGATCCGTGGTGTGGCCCGCCGTGACCACATCATCGGGATCCATGCCCAGCTGTCGCGCCCTGGCCAGCACGGCACGAACCTCGCCGGCGAATGCTCGAGTGGGAAAGGCGCGAGCGAGCGATTCCGGCCATTGGGGGCGCTGAGTCTCTAGACTCCCGCGAAGAACTTCCCGGACCCGGAACTCCTGCTCGGGTCCGGTCAATAATCGCAGCGGCGCGTCGAAGCCGTTCGATTCGTGGCTGTTCGAGGCAAGGTCGGCCTCATTGCCGAACCGACGCACCAACGCGTAACAGAACGCGTGGAAGGTCATGGCCATCGGGGTAACCGTGGTACGACCCAGCCTCGCTGCAATCCGAGCACGTAGATCGGCCGAAGCCTTGCGAGAGAAGGTCAGCACCAGGATGCTGTCCGGCGGCACGCCACGGTGTTCGATCCGATCAACTACGCATTCGACCAGGGTGGTGGTCTTGCCGGTGCCCGGTCCGGCCAATACCAGCAGCGGCCCACCCGGATGATCAACGACGGCGCGCTGCGACGCGTCCAGCATGGGAGGTGGAGGCAGCGTCATCGGCCCCCGAGTCAACCGGTACATCGCAGTTCCTGGTCTAGGAATGGTCAGTTGGTACGCAGGTATTGGAACAGACACAACCGACAGATTCGGGGCAAACCGCGCTTTGAGCGTCGGAGTCGCGCCGCTGAGGATCCCAAGAAACGCGCGAGCACAGCGTGCACCAGCCCCAGCGGCGAGCTATATGGAGGATCGTTGAGTAAAGCGCGGCAGCCGTTACCTCGAAAATCACGACAAGCGCGCTTTGCAGAAGACGGACCATGACGTCAGCCTGCAGCGCGACGTGCGCGAGAAGCGCTCAAACAATTGCCTGGTCGCGCCATGCACAGTCGAAAACCGCTACCGCGGCGGCGGCGACCAGCCCAGTCCCGAAGATCAGATCGCCGAGTTGAGCGAAGGGATCGAAGTAGATCGTCGTGCTGCCGTCACGGATCAGAGCCGCGTACGCCAGGACCGTCATGCTCAGTACATAGTTGGTCAAGACCAGCAACACTCGAGTGGGCCGCGAAAAGCGGCGGCTCTCCGCATTCGCCCAACCAGAGCCGGTGAAAAGGTCCCACGTCAAACCGAACAGCACCAGTGCCGCCCCAGAGAAACCGAGCAGTGCCCCGAGTGGGTCAGAGATGAAGTCGCGGTAAGAGAACAGTGCCGACAAGATCAACATTCCGCTGAACGCCAGCGCGCGCTGAGGTGTCAGGCTTCGACGAAGCAACAAGATCGCGACGGCAACCACCACCACGGCGGAAGCCACCAGATTGAGCGCATCAGGATTGATCGGGGCCGGCGTCCGATCGCCGAACAACAGCTGGCGCGCCAACGCAACCAGCATGACGCCGATGCACGCTAGGACCAGAGCCCGGCTGCTCCGGCCGCGGCGAGCAGCGCGCACTGCCAGGATGATCAAGACCACACCGACCAGCACCCGGCTGGGGTCGACGACGCGAGTGAGGAGCGGCGTGATGTCGAACGACACCCGTGCCGCCGCACCTCCGGGCTCGAATGAGGCGAGCACCTGTAGGACCGATAAGAAGACCTGAACAGGGAGCGTGACGGCAATCAGCGCTGCCGCGATGGTGAAACCGACTCGGCCGAGCTCGTCGCCCAGTTCGGAGACGACAGGAGTTGCCTGCTGTCGCCGGGATAGCCGCAGCACGATCAGGCCGACCACCGCGAAGGCG
>JAJTCL010000362.1 GCA_021323255.1 Propionibacteriaceae bacterium
GCTCCCAGGAAGCCGAGGGGGTAGACCTGCCACCAGATAACGTGATCAACCCACGACACCTCGCGACCTCCTCCCTCCGGGACGGCACCGCGTCGGCCCCGACTCACACCTTCTCAGGCATTAGCGAAGCAGAGACAGGGCAGGTCACCACCGGCGACACTGCCCGTTCCGCTCGAGCCCCCTAATCTGCGGCGGTTCGAGATGTCGCTGCTCGATCACGAGGACCGTAGACCGGGTCCATCCTCGGAATGTTGTCCCAAAAAGCGCCCGGCAAGAGGTTAGCGTCCCGCCGTCCGCCGCACCGCCTCGACGACGACGTCGACGAGCTGGCCGGTTTTTGAAAAAGTGCGACGCTGGGCTGTGGCACCGCTGCCAACACGCGCCAACCGGTCGATCCCGACCTCAACGCGCTCTATATCGCCCAACCCCTCAAGCGAGTCGTGCACGTGGCTGACCAGATCGCGCATCACTTCCATCCACGGTCGGGGCCGTCCTGATAACGGGTCCAGCAGCACACCGCCGACACCGTCGTGGCCCGCCCGCCAGACGGCAAGGCGCAGCAGAGACGTCGGCATCTGCGGCACCGGATCACCGCGCGCCGTCTCCGCCGCGGCAGTCTCGACGAGCGCTCGGCACAGCGCGGCAACGAGGAGCGTGTCTTCGAGATCGATACATACGTCGGCGACTCGGATCTCGACCGTGGGATAGCGCCGCGACAAGCGTGCGTCGAAGTAGATCATCCCGTCGTCCAGGAGTACACCGGACTCGACCATCGAGCGCACCAGTTCGTGGTAGGCGTCGGCGGTTCCAAACGTGTCGGTTGGACCTGCCGACGGCCAGCGCATCCACAGCTGCGACCGATAGCTGGCATATCCGCTGTCGCGACCGTCGTAAAACGGCGAGTTCGCACTCATCGCGAGGATGACCGGCAGCCATACCCGGATCCGGTCGATGGCAGCGATTCCCTCCTCGTCTGACTCAACGCTGACGTGAATGTGACAGCCGCATGTCAACACCTCCTGCGCGGTCGGACCGAAGCGGTCCGCCATTTGCTGGTAGCGCGGGGCCGGTGATATCAGACCGGTACCCGCCAGCGGGGCCGTGGCAATAGCTGCCACGCCAGCACCGGCTTCCCGGGCCGCACTGGCCACCACACGTCGCCACTTACGCAGCTCGTCTTCAACGTCGGCTAGCTCGCTCGCCACAGACGATTGGGTTTCCACCATGTAGCGCTGGAGCTCGGCCTCGACTCCGCCTTCTCCGGCTGCGGGCCCACTGTCTGCGTTCGTGGCTGCGATGACCTGGCTGGCGACTGAGCGCGGCTTCCCGGTGTGCACGTCGACAAGCAGCAGCTCCTCCTCCACGCCCACGGTCCGCATGGCGGAAGTCTGCCCGAACACCTCTGCCGCCGCAGCGGCGAGGCCGTCCATCGATTCGCGACAGCATGGGCGGAGGTCTGCCCGGCCGAGCCCGCGAACCATCAGCAACGCTGTGCTTGAAACAATCACTTCAGAGCAGCGGCAGGAACCGGTAACGGTTCACCCGATAGACCTTCGTCAATCAGGCAAGACGGGGACACGTAGCCTTTCCCAATGACCAGCGGGCCGACTACCCGGCGTGGCGCCTGGACGCTTGTAGCAACGGGTCTGGGACTGTTCATGATCTTCCTGGACGCGATGATCGTGAATGTTGCAATTCCCGACATTCAGCGGCAGTTCGGCGCGGATGAATCTGACATGCAGTGGGTGGTTGCCGCGTACAGCCTCACGATGGCGATGTTCATCATGTCGGGCGCGGTGTTCGGCGATCACTACGGCCGCCGGCTCGGCTACATCGTGGGCATCGTGGTGTTCTGCCTCGCATCGGTGGCGTGTGGGCTCGCACCCAACATCGCGGCGCTCATCGTGGCGCGGGGCTTTCAGGGCATCGGTGCCGCGATAGTGAATGTGGCGTCGCTCGCATTGGTCAGCGCCGCGTTCACCGATCCTCAGGCAAAAGCGCGGGCGATCGGAATCTGGACGGGAATCGCCGCGATCGGCCTTGCCATCGGCCCGACGCTTGGGGGCGTGCTCACAGAGCACGTTGGATGGCGCAGCATCTTTTTGTTCAACCCGCTGATCGGGATCGCCGCGATCGTGTTAACCCTCCGCTTTGTGGGCGAGTCGCGCGACCCTGCAAGCCGCAGCTTCGACGTGCCCGGCCAATTACTGTTCATTGGCGGCATCGGCCTGCTCACATACGCGTTGATCCAAGGTGGCCACGATGGCTGGTTGTCGCCAGTCATCCTGGGAAGCTTTGCGGCGGCTGCCTTGGTACTCGTGCTGTTCGTGCGCTACGAGCTACGCGCGAGCGATCCGATGATGGACATTCGCGTTTTCAAGAATCGGGTGTACGACGCGGCCATCTATGCCGTCTTCGCGACAATGTTCTGTGTATACGGCGCGCTGTTCATCATCACGCAGTACTTCCAGAACGTGCGTAGCTACAGTCCGGAGCAGACAGGTCTCTTGCTGCTCGCCATGACGATCCCGACGATCATCCTGTCGCCGCTGACCGGACGCGTTGTCGCGGCACGCGGCGCTCGTACGCCTACGCTCATCGGACTCGGCTGCCTGGTAATTGGTACGGGCATCTTCGCCGTGAGCAACGCCCAGCTGTTGTGGGTGACATTGGCGGCGCTGGCCTTCCTCGGTGCCGCCGGCGGGACGTCCGTCGCCGCTGCAACGAGTGTGGCGATGGGCTCCCTTCCACCGGAACGGTCGGGAATGGCCTCGGGCATCTTGAGCTCGCAACGTGCAATCGGCTCGACGGCCGGGTTCGCGATCATGGGCAGTGTCTTGGCAGCCACCATCTCGGTCGTG
Organism: Propionibacteriaceae bacterium; assembly: GCA_021323255.1. Classification (GTDB taxonomy): domain Bacteria; phylum Actinomycetota; class Actinomycetes; order Propionibacteriales; family Propionibacteriaceae; genus Microlunatus. The sequence continues at coordinate 2,862 of JAJTCL010000362.1, forward strand.
CTCCCGGGCAATCTCGAATCGCGCATGCCGGATCCCGCGCAGCGGGACCAGGTCGTCGCCCGGGTCGTCGAGGACGCGAATCCCCATGCGGTTGCTGCCCTGATCGGGCCGGGTAAGCCGCTCCCACAAAACATCGCCGAGGATGATGCCGTGCTCAAAGCGGCCGACGATGCGTTCATCACCGGCATCCGCGTCGCGATGCTCCTCGGTTTTCTCGTCTCGCTCAGCTCCCTTGCCGTCGGTTGGTGGCTGTTCCCGCGCCGAGGCGCGCCCACGGTCGAAGAAGTTGCGCTCGAGCCAGGCTGACTCGAGAAACTCGGCGTCAGGACGCGTCGAGATGGGGTTCGACGGATTCAAT
>JAJTCL010000363.1 GCA_021323255.1 Propionibacteriaceae bacterium
TTGGTGAGGACTTGGGCTGTATTGCGCCGGTCCTCGACTGCTCGGAAACAGGGCAGCGCCTGCCCGAACGCGGTCTGCGCCTGCTCGTAGTTGCCCTGTCGATAGGCAATGGTGCCGAGGCTGTTCAGGGGAAGAGCCAGCAGCCAGTCATCCCCAATCGCGGCGAAGAGCGCCGTCGCCTCCTCTAGGGGGCTCTCGGCGGCATTATCGTCACCCCAGGTCGCCTCGATCCGGCCCAGGTTCGTGAGTCCCATGGCCAGACCCCAGAGGTCGTCCAGCTTGCGACAAAGGGCGACACCCTCTTCGGCAAGACGTCGTGCCGCTTTGTGATCGTCATCGAAAGCCAGGCCGAGGAAAGGCAGTGCACGGCCGAGACCGGCATCGTCGCCCAGCTCGCGGCGAATCGCGACGCTCTCATCCAGCCGGGTGCGCATGGTGCGCACGTCTCCTTGCAGCCAGGCAAAATGCCCAGCAGCAAAGAGCGCACTTGCCCGCGCCGCCGTCCGCTGCCCCGCCCCGGGATGAGCAAGGAGATCCTCTGCCCACGACCGCCCTTCAACCAGCAATCGTCGCAGAAACCACATCCACAGGGCGCCCACTAGCCTGAGTCCCACCTCAGGATCGTCCTCCTCGAGTGCGAAGCGAAGAGTCGCACGGATGTTGTCCTGCTCCTCGCTCAGCCGACGCAACCACCGACCGCGCTCTGCCGTGAAGAGGTGGGGCTCTGCCTCCGCCGCAAGCGCCAACACGTCGGTCGCATGCCGTTGCTGCAACTGGCGACGCTCGCCTGCCCTATCGAGTTGCTCGAGCGCGTACTCGCGCAGGGTTTCCAGCATCACGAAGCGGGACTCGGCGTCGAAGCCTTCACCCTGCTGGACAAGGCTCTGGCCGATCAGTGCGCCGACACCGTCGAGGACGTCGAGACCGAGGTCGCCGGAGGCATCGCAAACCCGCTCGGCGGCCGAAAGCGTGCAGCCGCCGACGAAGACGCCGAGCCGACGGAAAAGCACCTGCTCCTCAGCTGAAAGCAGATCGTGGCTCCACGCGATCGCCGCGCGTAGGGTCCGCTGGCGCTCCGGTGCATCGCGGGCGCCGTCTGTCAGCAGCCGCAGCCGGTGGTCGAGACGCTTAAGCATCGCCTGCGGCGTGAGCACCTTGCATCGCGCGGCAGCGAGCTCGATCGCCAGCGGGAGTCCATCCAGGCGGTGACAGATCTCGACAACAGCCTCAGCGTTCTCGTGAGTCAGGGCGAAGCCGGGTCTCACGGCCCGCGCACGGTCGATGAACAGTGCCACCGCCGGGAAGCTGCCAAGCGTCTCGACATCCATGAGATGCCCGGAACTTTCCACAGGTTCAGGGAGTGCCAGCGGCGGAACGGGGAATTCGTGTTCGCCGCGTAGGCGCAATGCAATGCGACTCGTGACCAGTACGGCAAGCCCTGGGCATGACTCCAGGAGATCGCCAACAACCGGCGCAGCGCTAACCACCTGTTCGAAGTTGTCGAGCACGAGCAGATAGCGCTTACCTCGCAGGACAGTTAGCAGTCGTTCCCTCGGCGGGGATCCGCCGAGATCAACTACGCCGAAGGCCTGCAGGATCGTGGTCGCAACTAGTCCTGGGTCAGTGATCGGCGCCAGACCGGCGAAGACCACGCCGTCTGGCCAATAGTCGACGAGCTCCGCCGCGACGGCCGCCGCGAGTCGCGACTTGCCGATGCCAGGTGGGCCGGTCAGGGTGAACAGGCGCGCCTCGCTCTGGCGTAGCTGGCTCAACAGCGTCGCCACTTCTTGGTTCCGTCCGATCAGCGGCGTGACCGCTGCCGGCAACGTCGGGCTGAGAGGACCAGGGCGTGGCGAGGCTCCCGTGACGGGGCCACGCCCACGATCGATCGCCGCCTCCAGCGCCACGTGATCGGCGTCCGACAGGTGAAGAGCATCAGCGAGAAGGCGAACCGTCTCGCGGTACGGGACGCGCCGAGCACCCCGTTCCAGGTCGCTGACCGCGCGTGCGCTCAGCCCAGCCCGCTCGGCCAGGCCTTCTTGAGAGAGGCCAGTTGCTACTCGGTGTCGGCGAAGCAGAGCCGCGAATGATGCGGCAGGAACGTTGTCCATCACGCGCTCCTCGCGCGCACTTCCAGGGCGATCTTGCACGGCTCTGACGATCGCAGTCCAGCGTATCACGGTGGTCCGCATCTCACCGATCACACACTTCGTATTGGTCTTAAATGCGTGGGGGAACTGTGTGAGGTGCTCATGGTGGCGGCGGGGTGAGTGATCTACTGTCAACAGCAAGACGGCAGGGCGCCGCCAGATGAACGAGTCTCGTTGGAGGATGGATCAATGGAGCAGGTAGCCGACGTGGCATCGACGTGCCGAGTCATTCGGTCAGCCGACCAATATCAGGGGAAGCAGGGACCCTCGTACGCGGGGGGAATCAGCGCTGACACCGTCGGATCGCGGGCGATCTGGCTCGGTATGGTGACGATGCCGCCTGGTACCCGTACCAAAGCCCATCTGCATGAGGGTCACGAGACGGCCTTCTACGTACTTAGTGGCGAATGTGACCTCTGGTACGGCGAGGAACTTCAGGAGCGCGATGTGGCTCGCGCCGGCGATTACATCTACATCCCAGCTGGCATCTCACATGTGGCCGTGAACCGCAGCCAGACTGAGCCGTTCGTCGTCGTCGGTGGGCGGACCGACCCTCGCGAGCAGGAGAGCGTTCTGCTTCAGCCCGAATTGGACGCCAGGGTACCCGGCGCCGGCTCGTAACAGACGCCAGACAGAACAGGCTCATCCCGCTGCCCTCCTCTCCCAGTGGACAAGTCACGCTATTCCAGGTGTGGACGTGGACCGCATCAACGCTTGCTAGTAAGGGGCAACACAATGGCACGCATCGAAGCCAAGATCAAAGAACTCGGACTCACGCTGCCGGAGGCGCTGCAGCCACCACCCGGAATCGTGTTTCCGTTTACCTGGGTGCGGCTGCGCGGGAACCGGGCCTACATCTCTGGCCATATCGCCCAGAACCAGGACGGTTCGATCGCCGAGCCCCTCGGCAAGGTCGGCGCTGATGTCTCGGCGGAGGAGGGTTACCATTCAGCGCGTCTGGTTGCGCTGGCGCACCTTGGCAGCCTCAAGCGGGCACTCGGCGATCTCGATCGGGTGACAGCCTGGCTTCGCGTCTTCGCCATGGTCAACGCGGCTCCGGGCTTCAACG
>JAJTCL010000049.1 GCA_021323255.1 Propionibacteriaceae bacterium
GCAGTTGTGCTCACTCCCGATGGCGGCCGCGAGGCGGCCGCAGCCGCTGCTTGGCCCGACTTTTTGTTGGAAGCGGTCGACGAACTTTCCACCGCCGAGCAGGCCGTCTTCCTGGGCGCCCTGGTCGCGATGATCCGTACGCTGCAGGAGAAGGGCCGCATTCCGATAGCCCGCATGTGTGTCTCTTGCCGCTTTTTCCGGCCCTTCCAGCACGACAATCCTGCGCGTCCGCATCACTGTGCCTTCGTCGATGCTCCCTTCGGCGACGGCGAGCTGCGCTTGGATTGCCCAGACCATGCCGCCGCGCCCGCCGACCAAGCCGCCGACAACTGGCGGACCTTCCGAGCGCCAACCGAAGCCAACCCAAGGAGGACCCCATGATCGAGACCGACATCCCCGGCTACACCTACGGAACCGACGCGGTGCCCCACTCGCCTGTCAGCCTCGAGGAGCTACAGCTGCTGCAGTCGACCCTGCTGCTGGGCGAGGATGACCTGATCGCGCTGCGCCGCTCCGGTGACCTGCTCGCTCCCCAGGTCGAGGCGATCCTCGACGTCTGGTACGGCTTCGTCGGTGCCAACCCTCATCTCCTGGCGGCCTTCACCGGCCCTGATGGCCAGCCCGACCAGGCATATCTGGCCGCCGTGCGGCGGCGGTTCGGTCGCTGGATTCTCGACACCGCTCGCGCCGAGTTCGACCAAGCCTGGCTTGATTACCAGCATGAGATCGGCGTACGCCACACCCGCAACGGCAAAAACCGCACCGACGGCGTGCAAGCTGCCGACCATATCCCGCTCCGCTACGTCCTCGCCCTACTCATCCCGATCACGACCACCCTGAAACCATTTCTGGCTGAGGGTGGCGCGACGCCGGACGAGGTGGAGGCCATGCACAAGGCCTGGGTCAAGGCCGTGCTGCTCCAGGTGATCCTCTGGAGCCAGCCGTACGTCCGCGACGGCGACTTCTAAGAGTCGGGCTCGGGCGGTTCGGTTGGGTCGGCGTCCGGCGGGTTGTCCTTGAACGCTTCACGTGCCGCCTCCCGGGCCTGGTCGAGAGCGTCCTGGGAGCGTTGCAGCGGCTCGATATCGATGTCGGGGTCGCCGTCGGCGGTGCCGACGTTGGTGGTGTCGATGTCGGGGGGCTGGTCGTGGAGGTCTGGGTCGGCGTCTTGCTCAGTGTTCATGGCCACGGGTATACACCGTCGCACGCGGCAGTCATCACCGTGTCGGGGAAAGCTCGGGATGCCGCCCGGTGGGAGCGGCTGCCGGATCACTCCGGGACAATTTCGCTTTTCCGCCTGAACAACAACTCCCCGGCTTCGTAGAGCGTCCCGCCGAATGCGAGAGGCTGGCGTACGACGGTGCGACTGCACCACGACGAAGTGCGGATCGACGAGGCCCTCGGTCGGCAGCTCCTCCGAAGGCAATGGCGCCGACGACGCAACCTGGGCCCGCGCACGCGGTTGGGCGCTCACGCAAGGCCTGGAGGCGCTGCCCTATTACTTCAACAGCCACCCCGGGATGGTCGCGATGGCACGCCGAGTCATCCGCGCGACGCTCAATTCCCAGGAGTAAGAGCGGCCAATAGTGGGGGTTGTTGTTGAGTGGCGGCAGATAACGATCAGGCCTAACGGCGAGGTCGTCAGAGCGTCCAGCGCTCAGGCGCCCTGACATTCGTCCCGCTGCCGGGCCAGTTCCTCTACCGCACTCGGGAGGGTCGTCTCGAAGTCGATCAGCTTCGCCCATGTCGGTACGACGATGATCCGGACCATGCCGTCGTAGAGCGAACGCACCTCGGCCTCCCACTCGACCCGTTGCTCGGGCGTCATCGTGTAGGTGCCGTTTATCTGGAGGAACTCATCCGGGATGCCGTCGACGACGTCCAGCTCGGCCTGTCCGCGGATGAGCAGGATGCGCGGCGGGTGCTGTTCGGTGTCGATGGTCAGGGCTACCGCTGGGTTGTATCGCAGGGCCGGAACCTTCGCGGCGTTCTTGGCGGTGCACATGACGATCGCCGACCCATTCCATGTGAACCCGATCGGGACGCATCGCGGCGTGCCGTCCTTGGCGACGTAGGCCAGGCGGGTCAAATCGCGGGCCAGGAGGTCCTGGCTGATTGGACGCTTCAGGACGTCGTTGATTTCGCTCGGCTGCATGGTCAACCCTCTCGTTGGCGATCTGAGCTCAACTGTCCCGCATGTGGTGACCACCGACCAGGCCGAGTGATGGCCATCTTCGCGGCAGCCGCTGGTCAGTCCTGTACGGTCAAGGCCTGACATCAACGCGAACGTCGAACGGGACATCCGGGTCGAGGATCGAGTACTCGCCCACGTTCGCCCGGTACAGCCGGAGCCGCGCGTCCCCGGTGACCTGGTCGGACCCCCACTCCTTCTCGGCACCTTGGCGCACGGACTCGCGCGAGAAGACGCCGATCCCGTGCTCGATCGCGGCGGGGTCGGTCAGCTGCTCCGCGGTGGCGGTCATGTACACCGCTTGGCCGGTGCCCGCCGGGACCGTCGAGTCGAACACGACCAAGGCAATCTGTGGCCGCACGGCGATGTTCTGTGAGTGGCGCGCACCAGGGTGGGACACCCAGTACAGCTCCCGGTAGTCCTCCTTCGCGAACCACACCGGCGAGGCCCACGGCACCCCATCCGGGCCGGCGGTCGCGAGCACGACGTAGATACCGGCGTCGAGGATTGCACGGGCGATATCGTCGTTCGTCACGATGCACGAGCCTAGCTCTGAACCAGCGCCACCCGGCGAGGCTCAGCTTCCAGCTACGGGTCCCACGCTAGCTGGCTAGTCGAGCGGCTGAGTCAGCTCCGGTGCTGCCGATGAAAAGCCCTGGAGCTCGGCGATGACCCGTTGGGTCTGACTCAGATACGCGTTGCATCCGTCGCAGCCGGCAAGATGCTCCTCAAACCTTGCTCTCATCTCTGGCGGGAGCGCATCGTCGAGATAGTCGGCAACCAGTTCGACGAGCTGCTTGCACGCGAGTTCATCTGTACGCTGCGCCACTTCCACCGCCTCCTGCTTCGCAGTCGCAGCAACTTCGGCCGGCGCTACTCCGCGGCTGGCTCGAACACTGACGATAAGCAGCAGGCCGACGAGCACCACAGCGCCGGCCAACATGAATCCGGACCAGTGAACGCCGTTCTCTTGAGCCGTCCAGCCGAACACCAGCGAAAAAGGTAGGAACAGCACCCATGTCATCGTCCCGGCGCCTGAGGACACGCCGGCCCTGATGGAGGAGGGCACCGCATCGTGCAAGAGCTTGCTGGCGTGAATTCCGATGATCGCCAGGACCAGTGCGAGCACAACTTGAGCTCCAGGTGTAGCTTGCCGACCAGCAGTCCGCCCACACCAAGGGTCGACACCAGTGCCGCCCAGTAGGGCCCGTACAGCACGGCTGGTGCTGCTAGCTCTACCAGCCAGAGCGGCCCAAACTCGAAGACGGCCTGGGTAAGCAGTCCGGCGGCTGCCACCAGGAACAAGACACGGAGCACGGCCCGAGAAGTGATCATGGTCCGGAATGTCAGCGCGACATGGCTGCGCAAGGTCACGCGCTCGGCGGCCTGGTGCAGCCGGGGCTCCTGGAAGCGCAGGAACCCGATGATTGCCAGCCCGACGAGCGGGATGGTGGCGAAGTAGGTGAATCGCGTCGAGGTGTACTGGGCGAGCACCCCGCCGGCCAGCGAGCTGAGCACGAATGCTGCACTCTCGACCGCACGAACTCGGCCAATCCAGGTCTCGTAAAGCTCATTTGAGCCTGTCTCCTCAAGCACGGTGTCGTAGACAACGCTGTCCACGGTCCCGGAGCTGAACGCGAAGTAGATCCCGAGGACCATCGCCGCGATCACATAACCGAGGACGTTCTGGCTCAGGCCGCCGATCAGGGTGCTGATCATCAGCGCCACGCAGCCCAAGATCATCACCCGGCTGCGACTCCAGCGATCGGCCAGGATCCCCGACGGCACCTCGAGCAACGGCACGACAGCGGCGTACGCGGCGGCCATCACGCCTACCGACGCCGCATCGAAGCCGATCTGGGTCATGAACAGCTTCTCGATGGGAACCCACAAGATCAGCCCCTGCAACGCCACGCCGACCTGCAGCGGCAGCAGCCGCCGGGTGAGCGTGCGAGGTGCCGCAGCCCTCGGCTTGATCATGATCGGCCTTCGTCTCGCCCGCGCTCGCGACCAAGATTCTCCCGGAGCAACGCACGCGCCCGGTTGAGTACGTCGCGCTGCTGCTCTGCGGTCAGCCCAGTTACAGCCGACACCTCAGCCGGCGGGCGGCCGTCGACGTCTCGCAAGATCACGACCTGGCGCCACGAATCGGGCAGCGCTGCCAGCGCGGCCTTGAGCGCCTCCGACTTCACCGCCGCATGGCTGGCCGGCCACGGGCGCGGAAACTCCTTCCAATGATCGGGGTACGGTTCGCCGTTCCCCTGGAAGCGGTTGGAATCGACAGTCGTTGCGGGTGGGAACCACCGGCTCCACCACGCAAAGCGGTTCCCGAGTGCGCGGCCTCGGGCGGCGAGGTTGGCGATCATTCGCGCAATCGAGATCTTCATCGGCTTGCAGCCTCAGCCGTTCGTGCTGGGGCCGTGAGTGTGAACCAGCCGTCACTTCTGTCGATGACACCGTCCAGCGTGACGTTCTCGGTGACAGCCAGTTTCCTCATGCTCATAACTCCTCTGTCGTATCTGACTCGTCAAGAGGATCGGAATCATCGTTGAATCGTCAGGAGATCACGATGCGAATGCAGTATCGCTCCATTCACCGAGCGCGTACCGAGTGCCTTCGTTGTCTTCGAACAATGCCCACCAACCGAAGTGTTGGCGGGCTGGCGGGAGGGGAAATTTCACCCCACGCGCGCTGAGCTCAGCATGGGTGCTCTCGATGTCGGCGCAGTCGAAGAACAGGTCGGAGTGGGGGAGGCGATCTGGCACCGCACGACGCGTTTCATCGGCCTGTCGCGGGCTGAGGACAAGCAGCAGGTCCTGCTCCGGTGGCCTCACCTCGATCCATCGCTCGTTGCCATAGGAATCGTCGCGTACCAGCTCAAAGCCCATGCCGGAAGTCCAGAACTCCAGCGCTGCTTGCTGATCTGTCACTGGGACGATGACCTTGCTTACTCGTGTGATCACGGCGGCTCCTTTGCGGGGTTGAACATATGCTCGAACCGAGTATATCCATAATGGTCATATCCGGTACGGACTGTATCCTACCCCTGTGAGTTCAGCAAGTGGTTCGCCGGCACTGACGACGGCCGGCTTCCAGGTCTTGCTCGCGCTGGCATCCGGGCACAGCCACGGGTACGCCGTAATGGGGTTCGTAGATCAGCTCACAGACGGACAGGTTCGGTTGGGACCGGGCACGTTGTACCGGACGCTGGCCCGACTGGTCGCCGACGAGCTGGTCAGTGAGTCCGAAGTCAGCGACCCCAGTGCCCCGCATGACGCCCGGCGTCGCTACTACCAGCTCACCCCACTTGGTGCCCAAGTCGTCCGCGACGAGGCCGCGCTACTGGCGCGACTCGTGGATGCCGCACATACCGCAGGACTTCTCGACGGGGAACGGAGGACAACATGACCCACCAGCGACCACTCGGCCTGGGCACCCACATCTTCGTATCTGATGCGGACGCCGCAGTGGCGTTCTACAGCGAAGCGTTCGGCGCTGCCGAGCTCATTCGGCACTGCTTGCCCGATGGCCGGGTGCTCTTCGTGGAGCTTGCCGTCGGCCCCGACAAGCTCCTGTTGAGTGAGGAGATCAAGGAGTTGAATGCGGTCGCCCCCTCCACGTTGGGTGGTTCACCGGTCATGTTGTTGCTGGAGCTCGAGGATGTCGACACGGCCTTCACTCATGCCGTCGAGATGGGCGCCACGGTCGAGATGCCGGTAGCCGAGATGTTCTGGGGCGAGCGTTACGGCATCGTTCGCGACCCCTTCGGCCATCACTGGTCGCTGTGTACGCGTCGGGAGCAGCTGGCCCCGGACGAGGTTGCTGACCGGGTGCCACCCGGACCGGCCGACGGGACCTGGACCGGGTAAGCCGTACGCGAGAGGAAGCGACTTGGCGGAATCTGGCTTCGCGAACGGCCCTACTACGGACAGCACCTGCCGAGGCTGCGCAATGTCAAAGCTCGCTACGACCCCGACGACTTTTTCCATCACGGGCAGTCAATACCTCCGATTCTTGAGGAGTGATACGAACTTGCCCGTACCCAAAGGAGATCGACATGTCCGAACCGCGTGTCCTGGCAACAGACCTGGTCATCGGTGAGTCTGCCCGCTGGCATGACGGCCGCCTGTGGCTCTCGAACTGGGGTGCCCAAGAGATCCTCACCTTCGACCTGGAGGGACATCGCGAGGTCGTCACGCAGGTGCCCACCACCATCCCGTTCTCCATCGATTGGCTGCCCGACGGTCCGCTGCTGGTGGCGGCAGGTCCGGAGCAGCGGCTGCTGCGGCAGGAGCCGGATGGTTCGTTGGTTGATCATGCTGACCTGAGCGGCCTTCCCGGCGGGTTGAACGAAATCGTGATCGACGGTCGCGGCACCATCTATCTCAACGGTGGCTCCGACTTCAAGCCCGACGAGGGCGTGGCGCCCGGCTTCATCGCGGCGATCACCTCTGACGGAGCGGTGCGTCAAGTTGCCGACGGAATCGCATTCCCCAACGGGATGGCAGTGACCGAAGACAACTCGACCTTGATCATCGCCGAGTCCTTTGCGAGCAAGCTGACAGCGTTCGACATCACTGAAGATGGTGGCCTCGATAACCGGAGAACCTTCGCTCCGGTGCTGGCCGACGGGATCTGCATGGACGCCGAGGGCGCCGTCTGGACACCCAGCTGGTATGAGAACGAGTCCTGCTGTGTGCGCGTAGCCGATGGCGGGGAAGTGCTCGATCGGATACCGCTGGAACACTCCGGGTTCGCCTGCGCGCTCGGCGGTGATGAGGGCCGGACCCTTTTCATGCTGACCGCTGACTGGCACATGGACGAGGACTTCATGGACAACCTGCAGCGGCTCACCACCGGCCCGCGAACTGGCCGGGTGCTCACCACGACGGTCTCGGTGCCCAGCGCCGGTTGGCCTAACCACCGCTGAGCGCCACGATTGAGCTAGCGGAGTCGGCTGCCGACTTGGGCGGCTGACGGGTTGGTCAGCGCAGATCCATCGCGGAAGACGACCGTTGGCACGGTGAGATCGCCGTCGTTGACTTGAGCGACGAGTTCGGCGCCATCGGGATGATCTTCGATATCAATCTCATGGAAGTCGATTCCGGCGCGCAAGAGCTGTGACTTGAGTCGTATGCAATAACCACACCACTGCGTGGTGAAAACGGTCGGCAGGTCGGCGGCCATCACATCTATAGTCACGGTATGTAGAAGCGTCATATTGGCTCAGCTATTTCCCTCGCACTGTATTGCGTTGGTCACATTGCCGACACTGCGACGGACATGATCTAGCGAGACGCCTTGCCAGGAACCAGACTGCTGGGTTCGGCCCATACCGATTCATGATCAATGAGTGGACCTAGCAAGGTGATGATCTCATGGTCAGGGCGACCCTTGAGCTCCTCAGCGGCGACCCGCCGGGCGATCCCGGCGACAAAGTCGGCGAGCTGCACTCGAGGTTCTCGCCGGGAATCGACGAATCGGACCTCGGTCAGCTGGTGTCCCGGGTAGTCGCTAGCGGCGAAGGCTGTTGCGATCTCGACGATGCGTTCTGGGGTCAACGCGGACTGCTCATCGTGTAGGACGGACAGGGTCCGGGTGTAAGAGCCCCAGTAGCGGACCGTGCGGTTGAGCGCCGGAAGCGACGGCTCCATCAGCGGAGTCATCTTGGGGTTCTGAAGATGTGATGCACGCATTGCTTCGGCGATGGGCCGTGTCGATCGCAGCATGCTCATCACATGCTGGACATCGGCTGCCGCGCTGGTCTGCGCCATCGCCTCGACCGCCGCGTAAAACATCGGAACTGGCGTCTTGGGCAGCCACCGGTTGTTGGTCCGGAAGAGATTGGCCGACAAAATGAGGAACTCCTGCCACCGAGCGGTTCCATAGCTTGGCTCGCCCGACCGGTAGAGGGCGAGCGCCATCGGTCGGGTCTGAGGGTTCCGTCCTGGACAGACAACCCCGCGCACCGGCTCCCGGCCGAGTAGTACGTCGAGCAGGCGGGCAAGGACGAAGAATCGGGTGTCCGTGAGGTGAACGTGTGCGTTGCCGTGGATGGAACTGCTGGGGCCAAGCAGCCACAGCACAATTGGTCGTCGACGTGGCCGCAAGATTTCCGGCGACTTGTATTCGCCCTCGCCGCGGGCGCCGATTTCCCGCCGGAGATGCTGGATCAGCTCGCCAGCTGCCTCTAACTCGATGCGCACGCTTGCGTGAGCAAAGATTGGGCTATGTCCGGCGCCGACCAGGTTCCCGCCTGAAAAGCCTGACTCGTCGCAGGCGATCTCGATGTGTTGCATTACGGACCACTCCGCCTCATGACCGTGTCTCGTCAGCGCAGATCATCGCGTTCGGCCTGGGCCTGCTTGTCAGCGCGCTCGAGCTCGTCGATCTCAGCCTGAAGACGTTCCAATTCCAGCCGTTCGGCCTCGGCTGGGTCACCAGCCTGCTGTTCGCCGGCGCGCCTCTCGGCCTCACGCTGCTCCGCCTCACGCTGCTCGGCCTCCCGTCGCTCGACCTCCAGCCGGTGCGCCTCGATGCGTTCCTCGCGCCGGCGCTTCCGTTCCAGTCGCTCCGACGCCTCGGCAGCAGCCTTTCGCTCTGCCTCGAGGCGCTCCGCCTCCTCTGCCCGAGTGCGTTCGGCAGCCAGCTGAGCCGCAGCGGCACGTTCGGCTTCGAGCCGTTCGACTTCGCGCCGCTCCGCCTCGATCCGGGCTTGCGCCATGAGTTCCAGCTCTAGCTGGTGCGCGCGGGCTCGCTCAGTGTGAAGCCATGTGGCGGTTGTGCGCTGCCGCTCAGCCTCGAGGGTGTCTCGATCGGCCCGGCTAACGGCTGCGGCGGTCGTTGCCGCGTACGAAGCAGTCGGTGACAGTGGCGTCCACATCACCGCTTGAGTGCCCCGGCTTATCGTTCGGCGCGCGGGGTCATCGTTGGCATCCGCGCCGTGCTCAACTACCTGAGCTATCGCGGCAGCCTCGCCGGCGGCCGCGTCCGCCTCGTCGACCCGGCCGTACTCCAACAAGTCATGAGCCAGATCGTTCAAGGCTGATGTCAAGTGGAGGCGTGCCGGATCGCCGAGACGGCCGGTGAGCCCACGCAAAATCTCAATAAGTCTGCGTCGGGTCGTCAGACCGAGATCGACTTCCCCGAGAGCGCCCAAGCGATCCGCCATGTCCTTGTACAGGCTGAACAGCGGCTCCGCAAGGCGGTCCAGCAGAGCCGGACTGAGACGCGCCGGCTGATCCAGGCGCCTCTCGACCACGGCCTCATACCGATCCTTGGCTGCATGCAGAAATGCCACGGCTTCCGCAACGCGGCCGGCCGCCCAACGGGAATCAGAGGCGAGCCAATCGACGTCCATTGCGAAATACTGCGAGTCGGGGTCGTTTCCGAGGCCAGACTCCCAGAGGCGGGCAAGCGCAGCATCGGCGCAGGCGTTGGCTGCGGCAATATCTCCTGCCGCGAGGGCGGCGCGAGCGCCACATGCCAGTGCCCAAATCGCAGTCCGGGGGTGCAGGTGCCTCAGCAGGCTCTCCCCGAGCTGTATCTGAATGTCCTTCAGCGATTCGATCGTCTTGCCGGCTGCATCGGGCGCCCCCAAACCAGCCTGAACAGCCGCAAGGTGTACCACGGCGGTGACGTACCGAGCAGCATCGCTCACTGAGGTGTACGGCCCGATCGGGCCTTTTGCCGCGAGCAGCTCGGCGGCTCGGCGAACTGCATCCTGCGCATCCTCGGCGGCTGCGGCGTAGCCGTGCCCGAGCAGCCTGTGCTCCGTGAGCTGAATGAGGGCGTCGGCAAGTTCGGTAGCTCGTGAGGGATCTGATCCGACCCAGCCGCGTAGCCGCTGCACCAAAGAGGCCAGTTTCTTGGCTTGCTGAGCGTACGGGTCTTGCGGTTGCTTCTGGGCGTTGTGCGCTTGGGACATCATGCCTTTCGATGCGGAACCTCAGTGCCGCCGTAGGTGAACCGCGTCAGTCACGACCCTAACGAGCCGGCCCAATCCAAGACGTTGATGCCCCACTTAGGCGGGAACCAGGCCGTCAGGGCGTCGTCGAGGGGCGCGAACCGCTGCTTGATGCAGGTTCTGCCCGAGTAACCGCTGATGTCGGGGTGCGCCGCCCTGGCGTACTTGTCCACTTCACAGCACAAGTTCTGACAGTCGATCAACTGCAGTCGACGTCCGTTGAGACTGGAGAAGCGAAGGCCCAGACGGTCGAAGTGTTTCTCCTGCGTATCGCTCATGTAGCGGATGATGTCCGCTTCAATACCCCGTGCTCCACTGCCGAAGCACTTCCGGAGTCCATCCTTGGCACCCGGTCCGGGAACGACGAAATCCATCTCATCGAAATTGATCATGGTCGAGTAGTTGATGTCGATGAGAAGTTGGTAGGCCAGGAAGTCGCCGATTCCGGAATAGTTGTGCAGCAGATCGAAAGCCTCGGCCATCGACGCGCTGGTCTCCAATCTGGACCGCAGCCCGCCACGCAGCATGTGCTCTAACAGCAGCAAATGATTCGTGTGCTTGCGCAACCCGCCCAACCTCGGGGAAGGGATGACATAGGCGGCAGAGTAGATTCGCTCGCCACCGCAGAACGCCTTGGTCAACACCTGGTCGTAGCGATCAAGGCGAAACGTCGCCCAGCTGAGATCACCGAATGCGGAGAGCAGTAACTCCCAGGTCGAAATGCGATTGAAGAACCTGAACAGCAGAATCCGAAACAGCACCTCGTCCGCGTCCTGGTTACCGCGATAGATCACTTCCTTGATCAAGTACTGGCTGACCCGATCCGCCGCGCGATAGCAGTTGGTGAAGCGGTATGTCGCGAGGATAGGATCTGCCGTCCAAGGGCTTGGATCACCGCGCAGACGTCTCTGATAGACCTGCTGCCGAGCCGCCGCGAACCGCCAATAGGTGTCGAAGACCTGGGTCGGATGGAGTCGCCGCCCAGCCACCATGATCAAGTCGACCGGTGGGGTGGCTGACGACAATGGAACGCTTCCTTCAATCAGGCGGGCACCTGAAGGTCGGCGAGAACTCCGAAGTGGTCGCTGGCCCAGACCCTGTCTACCGCCTGATCGAAGATGCGATGGCAGTTAACGATCTGCAGTGATGGTCCGCGTATACCGCAGCGAACGAGCACGTAGTCGATGCGCCGGCCGAGCTCTTGAGACCATTCGCCATCGCGCACCAGGGGATTACTCGGAGTGAACGTGTGCCCAGGTTCACCCGGGTGGGCCGCCTCCCATGCGTCCCGGTAAGCGACGGAGAGCTGGTCCAGCGACTGCCGCCCGGTGAGGAACCGCACGCTGGCTGAGTCTGGGGTGTCGTCGAAGTCGCCGAGGAGCACGCCGTGGAGATCGCGACCCGCCACCTGAGTTTCCACAAAACGTGCACTGGCAACCGCCTGGAGTTCCCTTTCACGGGCGTAGCCGAGCTGGTAGGTGGGCTTGTGATGGGCGAACAGGGTAAGGCCGAACGGCTCTGGGAGCAGCACCTCAGCAGTTACCGCCGCTGCCCACGGCAGGTCGTCGACCCGCTCCGTGACGTGCAAGTCGACCTCGCGGATATTGCCGAACGGCCAGCGGCTCGCCAGCACGGCGCCGACCCCGTCAGCCGAGCGAGATGCGTGGCGGGCCATCTCATAGTCCGGCCCGAGTAGGTCCGAGGCTTGGTCGTAGCCGTCGCCCCAGACCGTCTCTTGCAGCGCAACTACATCGGGACGCAGCTTCCGCAGACCACTGCGTATCACTTCCCGACGACGGTCCCAGTCGGCCTGGTCAGGCGAGAGCAGGTTGAACGTGATCACTCGTAGTGTTCCGGGGGGCTGGTCGACGTCTGCTACGGCTAGCACGGCAATGATCAGCTCGGCTCGACCACGAACCACACGCCTACTGCGGGGATCTCCCCGTCATTGCGATAGCCGTGCGGTTTTGTGGACTCGAAGCAGACGGAGTCTCCCGCAGCCAGCGGGTACTTGTCGAACCCGAGGTTCAGTTCCAGCTCACCACTGATCAAGTAGCCATACTCGGTACCGCTATGCCGCATCAGCCGGCCGTCCAGGGACGAGGCGCTGCCGGGCGGGTAGGTCACGAGCAGGAAATCGACATGGTGGTGCGGAACCTGACCCAGCCGTTCCCAAGTGACGCCCGAGTCGAGGGTTAGCAATTCCCGGTCGTCGGGAGAGACATGCGGCCCAACTGCTTTGGCTCGATTGGTGTCGAGGTAGCGCAGGCCAATCTCATTGGTCGGCGCAGGCAAGGCCTCCGGCTCATCGTCATCGCTAGCGTCGAACAGGTCCTCCAGCGATAGCGCAAGCGCTGAGGTGATCGAGTACAAAGAGCTCACCGAGGGCTGGCTCTTCCCGGTTTCGATCTGAGAGATGAGGCTGGGCGATACCCCGATGACACGCGCCAGCGCGCGGATCGTCACGTTGCGGCGCTCCCGTTCCGCGCGGATTCGCGGTCCTATCGGCGGCACTTTCGGCTCAGCCATACTCAGTCCCTAGTCAGTGTTACTGAACAGGCGTAATTTATATTGAACACCAAAGAACCTGGGGTGGGTAATGGCTATCCGCACATACGGGCCCAATGCGGTCGACTGGGAGGCACGGGTCGACGTCGATCGACTGCGCACTGACCGGCTTGATCGCCTCAGGCAGCAGCTGGACGCGTCCGACCTGGGGTCCCTGCTGACGTTCGACTTCTCCAATATCCGCTACATGACGGCCACGCATATCGGTACCTGGGCCATGGACAAGCTGATCCGGTTTGCGCTGCTGCCGCGGGGAGCCCAACCGGTGGTCTGGGACTTCGGGTCGGCAGCTAAGCATCACCAGCTTTACAACCCGTGGTTGGACTACGACCGCAAGTCCGGCGACCGTGAGCTCTCCGAGGCGGCCAGGGCCGGTCGATCCGGCGCGCGTGCCGGGATCTCCACACTGCGTGGCGCGTTCCATCCAGACGCAGGCATCGCGCAAGAGGTCGCCCGCAAGGTAGCGATCGTGCTTCGCGAGCACGAACTGGACAAGGAGCCACTCGGGGTCGACGTGATCGAGATGCCGATCCTGTTCGCGCTCCAGGCGGAGGGGCTGACGGTGGTCGACGGCCAGCAGGTGTTCCTGGAGGCGCGCCGGATCAAGACCGTTGACGAGATCGCACTGCTCGCCCAAGCCTGTTCGATGGTCGACGCCGCGTACGACGAGCTGTATGCGTTCCTGCGACCAGGGGTACGCGAGAACGAGTGCGTCGGCCTGGTCAGCAAGGTCCTTTACGATCTGGGCAGCGAATACGTCGAGGGCGTGAACGCGATCTCCGGCGAGCGGTGTTCCCCGCATCCGCACGTCTACAGCGACCGGATCGTCCGGCCGGGTGACCCGGCGTTCTTCGACATCTTGCACAGCCACCTCGGCTACCGGACCTGTTACTACCGCTGCTTCGCCGTGGGCAGCGCGTCGCCGGCGATGCGGGACGCCTATGTCCGCTGCCGGGAGTACATGGACCAGGCGATCGCGGCCGTTCGACCGGGAGCGACGACAGCCGACATCGTGTCGTTGTGGCCGACGGCTGAGGAGTTCGGTTTCGCCAACGAGGAAGCCGCGTTCGCGCTGCAATACGGCCATGGGGTGGGGCTCGCCATCTGGGAGAAGCCGATCTTCAGCCGCCTGGTGTCTCTTGATCATCCCGAAGTGCTCGAGGAGGGCATGGTGTTCGCCCTCGAGACGTACTGGCCCGCATCCGACGGCTGGTCGGCAGCCCGAATTGAAGAAGAGGTCGTCGTCACTGCCGATGGTTGCGAGGTGATCACCAAGTTCCCCGCGGAGGAGTTGTTGATCGCCGGCCAGCGCTACTGGACCGTGGGCGGGGAGTCACCGACCCTGCGCGAGGCACAGTCTCATCTGAACACGCCGGCGGGTAGGGGCGAGCAGTGACGGTTCCCGCGGAGACGGCCGTCACGGTCGATGCCGGCCGACTGTTGGAGTGGTTCGAGCAGATGGCGCTGATCCGGCGTACCGAGAAGGCGGCGTACGACCTGTTCATGTCCGGGGAGGTGAAGGGCACCACGCACCTGGCTTCCGGCCATGAAGCGGTTGCGGTTGGTGCGAGTGCGGCCTTGCGCGAGGACGACTATGTCTTCGCGACGTACCGCGGACACCATCATGCGATCGCCCGCGGTGCCACCCCGGCCGAGTGCCTGGCGGAGCTGATGAGCAAGGCCACCGGTCTGTGCGCCGCCAAAGGCGGATCGATGCACCTGACCAAGGCCGACAAGGGCATGCTCGGCTCGTACGCGATCGTCGGGTCGCATCTCCCTATTGCCGCCGGCGCAGCGTGGTCGGCCAAGCTACGGGGGACGGATCAAGTCGCGGTTGCTTTCTTCGGTGATGGCGCAACCAACATTGGCGCATTCCATGAGGCACTGAACCTCGCCGCCGTCTGGAAGCTCCCGGTGCTCTTCATCTGCGAGAACAACCTCTACATGGAGTACACCCCGATCGCGGCCGTGACATCGGTCCCCAACCCCGCAGCTGACCGGGCAGCCGCGAACGGGCTGCCGGCCGAGATCATCGACGGCAATGACGTCGTTGCCGTCCACGACACGGTGAAGGTTGCGGTGGACCGGGCGCGAGCAGGGGACGGGCCAACAGTCATCGAGGCGCTGACCTACCGCCAGTACGGACACAGTCGCGCCGATCCTGCGAAGTACCGTCCCGCCGGTGAGCTGGAGCGCTGGATGCAGCGGGACCCGCTGCTCGTGGC
>JAJTCL010000050.1 GCA_021323255.1 Propionibacteriaceae bacterium
GCTGGCGCTCGGGGCGTGGTGATGCTTGGCCGTAACGGTGCCCTCATCCTCGGTGATATCCCAGCCGCCTTGCATGTGCAGATTGATGCTCCGGTTGAGGCCCGAATCGCCCGCGCCGCACAAGAGGAAGGACTCGACTTAGCGCAGGCAGCACGGCGGCAGCGCAACGAGGATTGGGTACGGGCCGAGATGTCGGAGAGGTTTTACTACTGGAATCCCATGAGCATTGATCGCTATGACCTCGTCGTCAATACAGGCATGCTCGACCTCGATACAGCTGTCGATGTCATTGTTGCGGCGTACCGGGCGAAGGCGGCGCGGGCCATCCAAGCCACCGCATGATGCCGCCTCATTGAGCCGACAAATCTCCACCAGCTAAGGAGCTTCAGTGAAGAAGCTGACGGGACGCAACTATCTTGGCTACGCGTCCGGTGACCTGGCCAACAACCTGGCCTTCTCGCTGCAGGCGCTGTTCCTACTCATCTATTACACAAACGTCGTTGGGCTGAATCCAGCCCCGATTGCGACGATGTTCCTTGTCGTAAGAGTCTGGGACGCCTTCGCTGACCTGGTGGCTGGGCGCCTAGTTGACATCACCAACTCGCGTTGGGGGAAGTTCAGGCCATACCTGCTGTTTGCCTCGCTTCCGCTGCTGCTGTCAAGCATCGCCTTGTTCACTGTGCCAAGCTTCGACAGCACAACGGCCAAGTATGTCTACGCCTACGTCACCTACGCACTGCTCGGCTTTCTCTACTCGCTGGTGAACATTCCATACGGCTCGCTGGCTACTGCGATGACCCAGGATCCTGTTGAGCGCTCCCGCCTTGGGATCTGGCGCTCCGTGGGACCGATCTTCGGCATTTTCATCCTTGTCCTGGTGATCGCTCCTCAGATCACCCGCTACAGGACTCAGCCGGAGCAGCTTCAAACATTCCTGACGACAGTCACGATCGTGTTCGCCGTCGTGGGGTACGCCCTTTACCTGTTCTGCTTTTTCAGCTGCAAGGAGCAGGTCGTCCGTGAGACGAAACCAGTCACCATCAAAGAGACCGTCGACACTGTTAGACAAAACCGGCCTTTGCTGATCTTGTGCGTTTCTAACCTGGTCTTCCTCACGGGGGTCTTCGGACTCCAGGCGTCCCAGGCCTACTACGCAACATACATACTTGGCAACTCCAGCCAGCTGATCTGGATGGTCCTCGCCACGTCGCTGGCCACTTTTGTAGCGGTGCCGATTGTGCCCAGACTCGTTGCCCGGATGGGTAAAAAGAAAACCTTCCTGATCGGCGCGCTGGGCCTCGTCCTGGCGGGCACATGGATCTTCTTCATGCCAACAAGCTTGCCGATCGTTATCGGGTCATTCTTTGTCTTCGGCCTTTTCCAGAATCTGTCGATGTCCTTGCTTTTCGCCTTTGAGGCCGACGCGGTCGAGTTCGGGGAGTACAAGACGGGTAAACGGACCGAGGGCGCCACGTATGCGATCTATTCCTTCTTCCGAAAGGTCTCCCAGGCAGTTGCTGGGGCAGTCGCAGGCTATGCGCTGGCCCTCGGCGGCTTCGTGGCGAGAGCACCGGAACAAGGTGAGTCCGCGCTAGTCACGATCCGCGGACTGGTCGGTCTTGGCCCAGCAGTCTTTGCACTCCTCGGTGGGCTCATCTTCCTCGCATATCCGTTAACCGACACCCGCTTCCGCGAGATCGTCAGGGAGCTTCACGCCCGACATGGCATCAAGGAAGACCGTGGCGACGCCGCCGTGGAATCAGCCGATCTCGCAGCCCGGGTTCGGGAATCGTGACCACCCTCGCGTCAAAGGAGAATCATGAGCACCCAGCAGCCTCCTCAGGGCACGGGGCCGGCTGAGCCGCAGCCGCGAACCGACGAGGAGCACAACAAGGACCAGCGTGCGGCCGCTGAGACCGAAGTCGCTGCTTACGACGCCGATGAGAGTCGTGCGGCAACCGCCGAGGCGGACGCGCGGCGCACCCAAGAAATCGACTCTGCTGAGGTCGGCGTCATTGGCATGGCTGTGATGGGCAGCAGCCTCGCCCGCAACATGGCGCGCCACGAATATCGGGTCGCATTGTTCAACCGCACTTATGGCAGGGCCCAGCAGGTCGTAGCTGACCACGGCTCGGAGGGATCCTTCCTGCCCGCTGAAACCATCGAGGAGTTCGTTGCCGCGCTCGAACGCCCACGACGCATCGTGATCATGGTGAAGGCCGGCAAGGGTACCGACGCGACCATCGACACACTCCTGCCTCACCTCGAGGAGGGCGACATCGTCGTCGACGGCGGCAACGCCTACTTCGAGGACACCCGACGACGCGAAGCTCGGCTTCGCGCACTCGGCCTCCACTTCGTGGGAGCCGGCATCTCCGGCGGTGAAGTCGGGGCTTTAGAGGGTCCGTCCATCATGCCCGGCGGGTCCCGGGAATCCTACGATGCTCTCGGGCCCATCCTCGAAGACATCTCGGCACACGTTGGTGACGAGCCGTGCTGCACCTACATTGGCACCGACGGCGCCGGCCATTTTGTCAAGATGGTCCACAACGGCATTGAGTACGCCGACATGCAGTTCATCGGCGAGGCGTACGAGCTGCTCAAGGCGGCTGGTCTGGACAACCATGAGATGGCCGATGTCTTTGCGACGTGGAACAGCGGTGATCTCGACTCATACCTCATCGAGATCACTTCAGATGTGCTGCGGCAGATCGATGCCAAGACCGGCCGGCCACTCGTTGATGTCATCCTCGACGCCGCTGGCATGAAAGGCACTGGCACCTGGACCGTGCAGTGCGCGCTCGACCTCGGCGTCCCCGTCAACGCCATTGCAGAAGCGGTCTTCGCCCGCGCCACTTCATCGCACAGAGAGCTGCGGGAGCACGCGCAGGCCGCCCTCGACGGGCCGGACCGCACCATTACCAATGTTGGTGATGCTGCGTCTCGGCAGCAGGTCATCGACGACATCCGCGACGCCCTCTGGGCGAGCAAGGTTGTCGCGTACGCCCAAGGCTTGGACGAGATCCGAACGGCCAGCCAAGAGTACGGTTGGGACATCAACGTGGCAGAGGTCGCGAAGATCTGGCGCGCCGGGTGCATCATCCGAGCAAAGCTTCTCGAGCGCATCCGCAGCGAATACGCCGCGGGCGATCTCGTGACCCTCCTCGAAGCCCCAAGCGTCAAGTCCGAACTTGCACGCTGTCAGGACGCGTGGCGTCGAGTGGTGTGTCGTGCCGTTACAGCCGGAGTGCCAGTGCCTGGTTTCGCGGCGGCTCTCGCCTACTACGACTCCATCCGGGCGCCACGAGTCAACGCTGCTCTCACGCAGGGTCTACGCGATTTCTTCGGTGCCCACACCTATAACCGCATCGACGCGGACGGGACCTTCCACACTCTCTGGTCCGGAGACCGCACCGAGATCAAGGTTGACTGAAGTATCGCGGTGAGTCGTGACCGCTCGGACGCTTTCACGAACCCGACGTACCTAGCAATTGGTCAACCGCTTGGTGTCTGGACCGGGGATGTCTTGCCGTGGCCCTGCTGCCGCTGATCATCGAGCGCATCAAAGAGCAGATTGAGCCCTTCCCCCATGGTCGGATGGGTGAACGGGGCGTCGCGGACCTGCTGGTACGGAAGTGCGCCGAGCATAGCCATCTGCAGGGTGGAAATGACCTCGCCGGCGTTGTGCCCCAACAGGGCGCCACCGAGGATCAAGTCGGTGTCTGCATCCACGATGGCCTTCCAAGTGCCCGTCGTGTCGTGAAGTGTCTTGGCCCTCGGAATCGCTGAAACGGGGATCTTGCCAATTGCCACGTTGCGTCCCTGGGCACGGGCTTGGGCCTCGGTGATGCCCACCCGCGCCAGCTCAGGCGTAATAAAGACGGTGTAGGGCACGATGCGACCTCTGGTGACCGCCTCACCGTGGTCGAAGTTCGCCTTGAGGATGCGGAAGTCGTGCCATGAAGCATGGGTGAACTGCGGACTGCCGGCGACGTCGCCGGCCGCCCAGACATGACCAGCTGTGGTGCGAAGGTGGTCGTCCACCCAGATGAACCCGCGATCGGTGAGATCAACACCGGCTGACGCCAGCCCGAGGTCAGCAATCACCGGAGCGCGCCCAGTCGCGACGAGCAACTCCTCGCCCCGCACCTGGGAGCCGTCTTCAAGGACCGCGACAACCTCGCCGTTATTGGCATCACGACGGACAGCCTGGGCTCGGGTGCCCAGTCGTAAGCCGACCCCTTGATTGGCAAGGATGCCCGCCACTTCGCCGGCGACATCGGAATCCTCACGTGGAAGCAGCTGGGTCCTTGCAGCAATGTCACCTGAATGCCGAAGAGCGCGAACATCGAAGCAAACTCGCAGCCGACGTATCCACCACCCAGAACGATCAGTCGCTGCGGCAACCGTTCCAACTGCAAGATCGTCTCCGACGTCCAGACCCTCGACTCGGAGATGCCAGCCAGATCGGGGATGGTCGGCGCCGTCCCAGTGTTGATCACGACATTGGTTCCTCGGAGCAACCGGATGGGCTCGTTGCGAGTTTCGACCTCGACGGTGCGGGGCGCGATGAAGCGGGCGGTACCCAAGATGAAGTCCATGCCAGAGTCGGCGAACATCTTTTTGTGAGCGGCCACCATCCCGTCCACAACGAAACTCTTGTGCCGACGCAGCCCATCGAGTGAGACCAACGGTTGGTCGTCAAGCTCAACGCCCATCACCTTGGCGTGGCGGCCCATGAGCACAGTGCGGGCGCTACCGACCAGCGCTTTCGTAGGGATGCACGCCACGTTGATACAAGTCCCACCGATCTTGTCCCGCTCGACCATGGCGACTTTCCAGCCTGCTTGGGCGCGGTCCATCGCCAAGGACTTCCCCGCCTTACCGCCACCAACGACCAGAAGATCGACATCCTCAACACCGCGATCACTCATCGAATCTCCTTGGTTCCACACTGGGCCCTTCGGCTGTGCGTTCAGGTCCTCGAAACATTTGGAGCTGACGCGCTTACGGTGTCGTATACCTGGATGTTGTACTCTTCCATCTCGGTGATCAGGTCATCTTGGACGACGTACTTTTGTACCCATTCGTTCCGGAAAGGATGCCCGGTCGCCGTCACTTTCCCTGATTCAAAACCGATCACCACGACGGTGTCGTCTTCCGTCACGAATTCCCTTGGATGAAATGTTGTGATAGTCAAGTTTTGAATGATTTTTCCGAAGAATTTCCTGACATCTTCCCGGCCGACGTAGACACGTTTTGATATCCGTGGATTCGCGCCAACATAGGTCCACCGCGAATCGGGATGAACGGTCTCAAGCAGCCGATCCAGGTCACCCTTCGCGAACGCCTCTAACATGCGTTGCACGGTTGGTAGCGGATTGTTGGTAGTCATGAAAGCCCTTCCCCGCGGTGTAGCCAGCGCAGCGAGACTCCTTGGGTTAGCCGTCTAGACCGGCGGGTGAGGGTTGCCGGCCGTCCGGTTCGCCTCTTCTGGTTCCGAACCCGGAGGTCCGCAGGCGGTAGAGGACCTCCCCTGCGTGGGGTTCAACAAAGGTATCCGGGTCAGCCTCGTATGCAGCGATGTCGACCGTGGCCGGGTCGAGATAGTTGAGATTGACCGACCGAACGACCGCCTCAGGAATGCCCGTTGCCAAGGTGACCGTTAGTCGATTCCGCTCACCGTTCTCCAGATCCCAGGTGCCCTGCCCCCGGAGGTGGGTAGAGTGCGCCAGGTCTCCCCACGGCTGGTCCTTAAAGCGGTCCCACTGGCCGAGGAAGTAGTCCCGGCAGTGATACCCGATCTCGGTTATGTGGGGGTGCATCACCGACACATCCGTGATGTGTGGAGCGTAAATGATCACCTCGCCGCCGTCGGCGACGATCGGTTCCAGCTTGTAGAACCCCTTGGCAGCGGTCCAGATGTCCTCGTATTTGCTCGGCATGATCGATAGCACCCGTCTGACGGGAGTGTCGAGGTAGGTGATGTGGGTTTCGGCTGAGATCTCCGCGCAGGCAGCCCAGGCGTCCTCTGGTGTGCCGAAGGCGGCGGCATGCAGCGTGTCGGTGCCGGATGCGACCACTAGACACAGCGCCAGCCGATCCGCCGGAATGAGGGTGGCGGCCTCATTGATGAGAGCGCGTACCGGGGTAACGCCGCGCGTCCCGATCATCTTTGCGCTCGTGATCAAGGCGCCGACCCAATGCGACAGATCGATCAGCTCCTGGCCGGACACCCCAGGAAAGAAGTACTTGTTGCCCCCAGAGAACCCCACCACCTCGTGCGGAAACACTGGCCCAACCACGATCGCTACGTCGGCCTCCGCGACATGCCGGTTGATCCGCACGTCCACCGAGACGTCGCGCATCAAGCCACCAGTGAGTTCCGTCAGCCGATCCGCGCCAATCGTGCCGAGTGTTGTGAACGTCTCCGGTACCCATGATTCGTGATTGAGGATGGTCCAGCCGGGATAGGTCCCCTCCGCGGCGCCCGCCCTATAGCCCAGATGGCGCGCCAGATGATCTTCACTCATCCCCTGATGGGTACCAAGGGCGATCATCACCGTGACCTCCTTCGCCCTCCCTTCAAGAGCGGAGTGCGCAGCCCGCATCAGCAGCGGCAACGGACAGGTCCGAGTGCCATCCGGTACGACCAGGCACACCCGTTTGTCATCAAGGTCGGCGCGGGCGAGCGCCTGCGTTACGAAAGCGGTGACCTCATCGCTGGAGAGTTCCTGGTCGACACCCCCCACCGTGTCTGCCCGAGACGGGTCACCGGGATCCGTGCCGTAATTCGTCGAAGTTTCTGCCGGTGCCGTGGCCGCCATGCTTGCATTCTTTACCTCAGCGCTGGACATACCAGCACTGTGGCATCCACTGCAGCAGCACCACAAGATCGCCTCGTTACCCCCGAAGACGATTGTGACGGGTTGATCCTCGTTGCGGCCCAGGCGCACCGCTCCGTGGACGTCAGATCCGTTGAGGCGAAGAAGGGCTCGCTCGATAGGCTGGGATGGCGCGTCGGACGTGGATTGGAGAAGGAGTCCTTGTGGAGCGGACCGGACTGCGCCTCATCTTGATCAGGCACGGTGAAACCGAATGGGCTCGTGACGGCCGGCACACCGGTCGTACGGACATCGCGCTGACTGAACTGGGCCGACTACAGGCGATGGTGCTCGGAGACCGGCTTCGTGGCCGCACTTTCGTCCGAGTGATGACCAGCCCCTTAGCCCGGGCATTCGAGACGTGCCGCCTGGCGGGTGTAGCCGAGGAAGCTGAAATCAGCGACGATCTCATGGAATGGGACTACGGCGCATACGAAGGACGCCGAACCGCTGAGATTCGTGAAGAGGTGCCGGGCTGGTCAATCTGGCGCGACGGGGCACCGAAGGGTGAGACCGCAGCGGAGGTCGGTGCACGGGCGGACAGGGTGATTGCGCAGGCGCTCACAGCTACCGGTGACACAGTCGTGTTCGCCCATGGCCACTATCTGCGGGTGCTCACCGCGCGCTGGCTCGGCCTCCCGCCGGAGGCTGGCAGGCTCTTCGCGCTCGCCCCGGCAACGATCGGCATTCTCGGTTACGAGCGAGAGCAACGGGTGATCATTCGCTGGAACGATCGTTGCCATCTTGTTCTGCCGTCCTATATCTGGGCGGAGCAGGGCGACCTAGATGTCCGAGTGGGTGATCCCAGTGTTGGAAGCGGTGACGATCGGTCTGGGCCCGGACGCGGCAAAGCCCGAGATCAACAGACCTCGAGCGCCGGAGACCTAACGGCACCTTAGTCGGACGGCGGTGGCCAGCAATGCCGAACAAGACCCGGAGTACGTACGCTCGAGGCGGGGCGGGATGACGGCAATGCTGCGGATCGTTGCTGGCGTAGACGGCTCGGAATACAGCTTGCGGGCCCTACGGTGGGCCGTCGTCGAGGCCGGTCGGCATAGCGCCGAGCTCTTGGCTCTGACCACTTGGACCGCATTACCGCCACCCATCGCGTCCCCCTATGTTGATGTCAACAAGGCTATGGATCGCCAGGACGGGGCTTCGGCGGCCGAGCAGGCGCTGCAAACCGCTGTCGCGAACGCAATTGTCGGCAACCCTCCGATTGTCGTTGAGATCGTTGCGACCGAGGGAGATCCCGCAAAACTTCTGGCAGAGCAGTCCCGGCATGCTGATCTTGTCGCCGTGGGCGCTCGGGGGCGAGGCGGCATAGCGGGCTGGCTGCTGGGGTCGGTTAGCCAAGAACTGCTCCGACACTCGTTCTGTCCCGTGGCAGTCGTTCGATCACCGGACAAGGACGAGGTCGCCGCGGCTGAAGAGATCCTTAGGAGTGAGTGGACCCGCGTTGTGGTGGGTGTCGATGGTTCGGATTACAGCAAGTCGGCGCTGCGGTGGGCCGCTGGAGAGGCCAAGACGCACAACGCCGAGCTGACCGTTGCGTCCGTTTGGACTCCGCCGCCAACCGTTGACCCACCGTACGGCAACATCGCATGGGGCACTGACCTCGAGCCACAACTGCAGGCGACGGTCATACTGCAAACAACAGTGGAAGAAGTCCTCGGTGAAGATCCGGGACTGGTCGTTCGGCGGGAGGTTCGCGGCGGTAATCCGGCGAGGGTGTTGATCGACCTCTCCGAAGGCGCCGATGCCTTGGTCGTTGGTGCCCGCGGGCATGGAGGATTCGTCGGGATGGTCCTTGGTTCGGTCAGTCAGCACGTTGCGGCTCACGCCGCCACCACGGTGGTCGTAGTCCGTTGACCTGTACCGCACCGCCTCGGGCCCAATGACGAGATCGCTCTGGTCTCCGACGATGGCGTTATGCAACAGGGATGAGGTGCAGCCGACCGCGGCTGCTATTGAGAGCCGGATTTGCTGCGATGTCAGCAATGGCTGGCAAGAACCAGCAAGTGGAGGAATCTTCGTAGATCTCGATTGAATGGGGATAGCACGACAGCCGCCAACGTGAAGGAGCAATCATGCTGCGACCTCAAGACACCAGTACCAGCGAACGGAAGAGCCTGAATGGCCTTTGGGAGTTCAGGCTGGACCCCGAAGGCGAGGGCCAGTCGGCGGGTTGGTTCAGCCGACCGTTACCGGACTCTCGGCAGATGGCTGTGCCGGCCAGCTTCAACGACATCGCAGCCGATGCGACGGTTCGCGACTACTTCGGCGACATTTGGTACCAGACAAGTGTCTGGGTGCCTCGGAGCTGGCAGGGACGACGCATCGTGCTGCACTTTGAGTCGGCAACCCACCGAGCCACGGTCTGGGTCAATGATGTCGAGGTGATGTCGCATGAGGGCGGGTACACCCCGTTCGAGGCCGATATCACCAACCACGTCGCTGCGGGGGAGCAGCTGCGCATCACGGCGTTGATCAATAACACGCTGCATTGGCAGTCCATCCCACCAGGTGTTATTGAAGACACCCCGGTCGGTAACAGGCAGCGGTACTGGCATGACTTCTTCAACTACGCAGGAATCCACCGAAATGTTTGGCTCTATTCCACCGATCTGACCCACATCACAGACATCACGATCACTACTGATCTTGACGGCGAGAACGGCGTGATCGAGTACGCGGTCGAGGCGGAGGGAGTCGAGGATGTTGAGACCAGAGTGATCTTGCGGGATGCCGAGGGAACCGACGTCGCCACCAGGACCGGAGCGAGCGGCACGTTGCGTGTGCCAAACGTCCACAAGTGGGCGCCGGGAGACGGTTACCTCTATGACCTGGAGGTTCAGCTGTTACGCGGGGACACCGTCGTGGACAGCTATCACCAAAGTGTCGGCGTACGCACCGTCCGCGTGGATGGGATTCGGTTCTTGATTAACGGTGAGCCGTTGTATTTCACCGGCTTCGGCAAACATGAGGACTTGCCGGTGATCGGTAAGGGCCACAACGATGCCTACCTGTTGCATGATTTCGAGCTGCTGAAATGGATCGGCGCCAACTCGTTCCGCACATCGCACTATCCGTACGCCGAAGACGTTTTGGACTACGCCGACCGGCAGGGCATCGTGATCATCGACGAGACAGCTGCCGTCGGCTTGAACATGGGACTGGGCGGCGGCATCTTCGGGGGGCAGGGCTACCAAACGTTCTCGCCGGAGACCGCCAATGATGCAACCCGGGAGGTGCATGCGCAGGCCATCCGTGAGCTGATCGCCCGCGACAAGAATCATCCAAGCGTGGTCTTGTGGAGCATCGCGAACGAGCCGGAATCCGATACCGAGGGAGCGGAGAAGTATTTCCAGCCGCTGTTCGATGTGGCCCGCCAGGCCGATCCGACTCGGCCCGTCGGTTTTGTCAACGTGATGCTGGCACCCCATGGGAAATGCCGGGTTTCGCAGTTCGGTGATGTTTTGATGTTGAACCGCTATTACGGCTGGTATGTCAACACCGGTGATCTCGCGGCCGCGGAGCTGGCTTGGGAGGAGGAGCTCAAGGGCTGGGCAAGTGAAGGCAAGCCGATCATCATCACCGAGTACGGTGCCGACACCTATCCCGGACTGCACTCTCTCGATGCCAGCCCATGGACGGAGGAGTACCAGGTTGAGTACCTCGATATGAACCATCGCGTCTTCGACCGCATCGATGCCGTGGTCGGTGAGCAGGTGTGGAATTTCGCCGACTTCACTACGACCTCTGGAATCATGCGGGTCGGCGGAAACAAGAAGGGCGTCTTCACCCGCGATCGGCAGCCGAAGGCCGCCGCTTACGCGCTGCGCCGGCGCTGGCGCAAGGACCTCTGAACGGCAAGATTTCATGGCGGACCTCGAACCGGGTCTGCGATCGGCCCGGTCGGTTTGGGGTCAAGGTGCGGTCAAGCGCCGAAGCGCGGGCTCACAACCGCTTGCCAGCGAAGACGTGGTGGGCGGTGTAGTCGCGGTGTCTCGTCTCGCTCAGACCAGATTCCGTTGCGCCCTTGTCTCTTAGACCAGGCTGACCGGTCGTCCGGTACGCGCTGATTCGTAGGCGCCAACGATGACGCTTAGCGTCTGGCGATGCTCGGCGAGGCCCACTCGGATCTCTTCGCTTCCCCGCAGCGCTGCGAGGAAGTTCTCATACTGGTAGCGGTGGGCGTCCGAGAGGCTCGGGTCACCGCCGGCCGCGGCTGGACTACCTCCCGGTAATGCGTATTCGGCGACTTGGTTGTTGGCGTGGTCCTTCAACCCGAAGAACTTTTCGTCGCGAGCGGCATCCTTGCGGGTGAGGTGGATGAAACTGAGTTCGTCGTTCTCGATCACGATCGATCCCTTATCACCGTGTACCTGAAGGCGTGCGCTTAGACCTGGGAAGGCGGCTGTTGTGGCGTGCAGCACACCCAGCGCGCCGCTTTCGAACCTCACTACCCCGACCGCGACATCCTCGGTTTCAATCCGCTCGTGAGCCAAGATGGCGGTTAGCGCGAAGACCTCCACTGGCGTGCCGAGCATGGCTACCAGCAGGTCCACAGTGTGCACACCCTGGTTCATGAGGGCGCCGCCACCGTCGACTTTCCAGGTCGCACGCCAGCCTGCTGAATCGTAGTAACTCTGTCCCCGCCACCAGTCGATTGAGGCGATGCCCGAGGTGAGGCGGCCTAGCTCGCCGTCCTTGATCGCCGCTAGAGCAACCTCGGTGGCGGAGTCGAATCGGTGCTGGGAAATAACCGTCACTTGAGTGCCGGCCTTCTGTTGGGCGGCGATGATGTCGTCAATCTTGGTCAAACTGACCTCCGCTGGCTTCTCGATGATCAAGTGCTTGCCAGCTTCCAGGGCCTCAATCGCCACCTCAGCGCGGCCGCCGGCAGGCGTGCAGATG